>JAISOR010000012.1 GCA_031275535.1 Treponema sp.
ATTCCTACGACGAGAACGATAATAATTGCTAGTCCAATGGTCATAGCCCTTCCCGTTTTCTTATTTATTATACTATCATATGATTGAAGAGTAATTATTTTATGCATTCCTGTCAAACCATCCTGGAAAATAGGAGTGTAGGGAGTGAAGAGCCTAGTGTGGGGAGTAAGATGGAGATGGGGGTTCCTCCTGTTTTGGGGAATCGCCCTGGTTCAGGCCGGGTTTTCCCAGAGCAGTTTTTCCCGGGGGGAGTCCTTTTTTTTAGACAATAAGCCCCAGGAAGCGCTGCCTTACCTGGAAGCCGCGGTGGCTGAAAACCCGGGGACCCTCCGGGCCGCCATATACCTGGGCATCAGTTACCAGCAGCTTGACCGGACCGATGAGGCCATCGCCGTATACCGGCGGGTCCTCCCCGGGGCGGGGAAGGATACCGCCGCCGTTGCCTACAATCTTGGAAACGCCTATTATACCAAGGGCAACGCGTCCCTGGCGGAACAGTACTATTCCCAGGCCATAGACGCGGACCCCGTCTACGCTTCGGCGTACCTTAACCGGGCCAACACCAAGGTAGGGCGGGGCGCCCTGCGGGAAGCCCTGGTCGATTATGAGCTGTACCTTTCCCTGGAGCCCGTGTCCGCCAAAAAGCCGCAGATCGAGTCGCTTTTGGAGCTTATCCGGGGGGAATTGGCCGCCGAGGAGCGGCGCAGGATCCAGGAGGAGGTCGAGGCGGAACGGAGGCAGCGGCTTCTGGAAGAGGTTGCCGCCTCCCTTCAATCCGCGGCGGAAGAAACCCAGGGCCTTTCTTCGGGCAGTGAAGAGGTATTGGGTTATGAGGGTGAATTTGAACTGGAGTAAGGGACAGGCAGGACCGGATGGGTAAAAACATATTGGGCATGATCAGCCTTTGCGTGGGAGGGGCGGCGGTCCTGGTTACGGGGCTCGCGTTGTCCGCGGCGGGTTCGGGGTACCGGGGCAGGCATACCCTGGCCCAGTTTTCGGAACCCGGCCCCGGTACGGAGGAGGTCTTACCGGTCCCCGAAGAGGCCCCCGGCGGCCCCGCCGGCCCGGAGGATGCCGGGACGCCGGCGGAGGGACCCCTGAACGCGGAGCAGCGGGCCGAAGAGGAGGCCGAAGCGGCCCGCCGGGCCGCCCGGGAGGAGGAACTGCTCAGACATTCCCGGGAACTCCGGGCCCAAATGCAGGAGGTGAACGACCTTATCTCCCTGGGCCAGGGGGCTATCCGGTGGGGGGATTTCAAGTCCGCGGAGGAGTTTTTTACCCAGGCCCTTTCCCTGGTTCCCCCGGGGGAATCCCGGTTTGAGGCCCAGAAACTGACGGATATAGCGGAGGCCTACTACGAGGGTTTTTCCCGGTATCCCGGCAGCCCCGAGGGGCAGGACGCGGTAAGGACCGTGGTCATGTATGCCCGCCGGTCCATCCAAAAGGATCCCACCCAGGCCCTGGCCCATTATATCCTGGGGAACCTGTACCGGGATCTCCGCCAGTGGGAGGATGCGATTGTTGAATTGCGGGAAGCCCTGCGGCTGGAACCAAATAATTACATCTATTCCTATGAGTTGGGCCGGGTCTATTTTAATTCCCGCAATTACGCCGAGGCCAGGCAGTTCTTTGAGGTCAGCACCGGCCTGAACCGCAATTTTGAGCCCGCCTGGTATAACCTGGGGGGCGCCCTCAGGGTCCTGGGCCGGCCGGATGAGGCTTTGGCGGCCTTCCGCCGGGCGGTGGCGATAAGGCCCGACTATGCGGCGGCCCACCGGGAGATAGGCAGGCTCCTGGCCGCCCGGGGGGACCCCGGGGCCGCGGCGGAGGCCTTTACCCGGGCCCTGCAATATGCCCCGGAGGATGCGGCCTCCCTGCGGGAACTGGGAGCCGCCCAGAGCGCCGCCGCGGATTATCCCGCCGCGGAAATATCCTTTGCCCGGGCCCTGGAGGCCCTTCCCGAAGACGCGCAGACCAATTACAATATGGCGGTGGTCAAAATCGCCCTGGACAAGGGGGCCGAGGCCGCGGCCTATGCCCAAAAAGCCGCCGGAAGCGCCCCCTCCAATGCGGTATACGCCTATACCCTGGGGCTGGCCTACGAGACCGCCGGCGCTGTTGAGGAGGCCCTTACCGCCTATGTCCGGGCTGTTTCGCTGGATCAGAACTATGTCCGGCCCCGGATAAACCTGGGACGCCTCTACCTGGCCCGGGGGCTTAGCGGCGAGGCCCGGCGGATCCTCCAGGAGGCCTTTCGGCGGGAGCCCGATTCCTTTGAGGTTAATAATAACCTGGGGGCCGTCTATGCCAAGGAGGAGGACTGGAGTTCCAGCGTGGAATATTACGAGAGGGCCCTTAAGGCGGAACCCAACAATGCCGCCGCCAGGCTCAACCTGTCCCGGGCCTATGTGGGCGCCGGCGATCTTGCCGGGGCCCGGGACGCGTACCGGGAAGTGCTGCGGATCGCCCCGGATACCTGGGACGCGTGCTTTGAATTGGGGAAAACCTATATGAGCCTTGGAGATATGGATCAGGCGAAACGGTCCCTGGAAGACCTTTTACGCCGCAATCCTGATTATGCCGGAAAAGCCGAAGCGGAGCGGATATTAGCAGAACTATGAATGAGCCCCCTCCTCCTCCGAAAATTGTGCAGAGCTATGTCTTTGGGATAATCCTTATTGCCCTGTTTATCCTGGTATGCAGGCTTTTTGCCCCCTTCTTCACCGTTCTCCTCTGGTCCACCCTCTTATATATACTTTTAAGCCCCCTGCACCAGCGGATCATAAAAAAAACGGATCCCCTGACCCTTAGGGGAAGGTTCCTTAAAACCATCTGGGCCGCGGTATTTGCCATAGGAACCGTGGTGATCATCCTCCTTCCCCTTTCCTTTGTGGTGTTCCGGTTTTTCCGGCAGATCCTGGATCTGATCCGTTATGCCCAGAATACCCTGAGCGCCAGGCCGGGGATACTACAGACCATGTTTCGGGATATTTCCTCCCTTATCCAGGATCTTAGCTCCGGCCAGATCCTGATCGACGCCGATGAAATTGAACGGAGCCTCTATTCCTTGCTGAGTTCCAGCCTTCAGAATCTGGTGCAGTTCAGCGGCAGTGTGGCCCGGAATGTGGGGTACTTCTTTTTAAATTTTGCCTTTATGATCTTTTGCCTCTTTTTCTTTTATACCGACGGGGCCTACCTTTCCCAACTGGTCTTACGGGCAATCCCCATCAGGAAAGAGTACCTTGGCGCCCTGGTGGGAAAATTTAAGGATATTACCCGGAATCTCTTCTTTGGATACATCATGGTATCCCTGATTCAGGCGGTGCTGGCCTATATCATTTTTAGCATCTTCCGGGTTAACGGGGCCCTGGTGTTTGCGGGCCTGACCCTGATCTGCGTTTTGATCCCCATGGTGGGCGGCGGCCTGATCTGGCTTCCCCTAGGGATAGTCCGTATCGTTAACGGGGACCTGCCGGGGGGCGTCGTTTTCCTCCTGGTTTCGGGCCTCTTTATCTCCACCCTGGACAACTTTCTGCGGCCCGTTTTTTTACAGAACCGCATACAACTGCATCCCCTGATCATTTTTTTCGCCATCCTCGGCGGCGTCTGGGCCTTTGGGTTCAACGGCGTCGTTTTGGGCCCCATGGCGGTGATCCTGTTTCTTACGGTACTGGACTTATTCCTTACCGAGCATAAGATAGAGCGTAATTGAGGAGGATAGGATGAACGCAATCATTACCGTGGTGGGAACCGATAAGGTCGGCATCATCGCCAGGGTCAGCGCCTTTTTAGCGGAACGGAATATCAATATTGAGGATATTAGCCAGACCATATTGTCGGGGAATTTTGTGATGATGATGATGGTCGATCTGTCCCGGAGCAGTAAATCCCTGGAGGCCGTAAAGGGAGAGCTGGTGATCATGGGGGAATCCATGGGCGTTTCCGTTACGATGATCCACGAAGGGGTGTTCAGCGCCATGCATAGAATTTAATTTAAAGGATGGAATATGCTCTTTACTCCCTATGAAATAAAAGAAACCGTAGATATGTTCCTGCGGTATAAATTAGATATCCGGGCCATTACCCTGGGGGTGTCCCTCATGGACTGCGCCGCCGCTTCGGGGGCGGAGACCCGCCGGAGGTGCCGGGAAAAACTGCTCCAGGTCGCCGGCCCCCTGGTCCGCGTCGGCCGGGAGATCGAGGTTGAATACGGGATCCCCATCATCAATAAGCGCCTGGCCGTAAGCCCCCTGGCCCTGGTGGCCGCTGCTTCCGATGACCGGGATTATACCCCCTATGCTGCCATGCTGGATGAGCTGGCCCGGGAGCTGGATATTGATTTTGTGGGGGGCTTTTCCGCCCTGGTCCAGAAGGGCCTTTCCCGGGGGGACCAGCGGTTGATCGACTCCATCCCCCGCGCGCTGGCTTCCACCGGACGGGTCTGTTCCTCGGTCAATGTGGCCAGCACCAAAAGCGGCATCAACATGGATGCGGTGCGCCGCATGGGGGAGGTGATCAAAAGCACCGCCGAACTAAGCGCCTCCCAGGACGGTATTGGCTGCGCCAAGCTGGTGGTTTTCTGCAACGCCCCGGAGGATAATCCCTTTATGGCCGGGGCCTTCCACGGTCCCGGTGAGGGGGAGAGCTGCCTTAACGTGGGGGTATCCGGCCCGGGGGTGGTAAAAGCCGCCCTGGAATCCCACCGGGACGCGAGTTTTGATGAGCTGGCGGACATCATTAAGAAGACCGCCTTTAAGATTACCCGGATGGGGCAGTTGGTGGGCATGGAGGCCGCCGGACGGCTGGGGGTTCCCTTCGGCATCCTGGACCTTTCCCTGGCCCCCACCCCGGCGGTGGGGGATTCGGTGGCGCGGATCCTGGAGGAAATGGGCCTTGAATCCGCGGGAACCCACGGCACCACCGCGGCCCTGGCGATGCTTACCGATATGGTCAAGAAGGGCGGGGTCATGGCCTCCACCCACGTGGGGGGCTTTTCCGGCGCCTTTATCCCCGTATCCGAAGACGAGGGCATGGCCGCCGCGGTCCGCTCCGGCGCCATCGGGCTGGATAAGCTGGAGGCCATGACCAGCGTCTGCTCCGTGGGGCTGGACATGATAGCCCTGCCGGGGGATACCAGCGCGGCCACCATAGCGGCGATCATCGCCGATGAAATGGCTATCGGCATGGTGAACAATAAAACCACCGCGGTCCGGGTTATTCCGGTGCCGGGGAAAAAAGCCGGGGACTGGGCCGAATTCGGCGGCCTTTTGGGGGGCGCCCCCATTATGGCGGTAAATAAGGCCAAGAGCGACGCTTTTATCGCCCGGGGGGGCCGGATCCCCGCGCCGATTCACAGCTTTAGAAATTAGCTGATGGTCCGGGCGGAGATGAAAAAAACCTGCATCCAGGTAAGGAACCTGTCGTATACCTATGAGAACTCGTCCCGGCCCGCGCTGGGGGGGCTCGATTTTGATATTCATGAAGGGGAATATCTGGCCGTGCTGGGGGCCAACGGTTCGGGGAAGAGTACCCTTCTTAAGTGCCTCAACGGCCTCTGCACGCCGCCCCGGGGCAGCGTTTTGGTCTACGGCCGGGACGGAAGCCCCCTGGACCCGGCGGACGAAGAGGCCCTGGAGGGGATCCGCCGGACCCTGGGAACGGTGATGCAAAATTCCGATGACCAGATCGTCGGGGTGGCGGTGGAAGAGGATGCCGCCTTTGGCCCCGAGAATCTGGGGCTCCCGGCGGATGAAGTACGGCGCCGGGTGGATGAGGCCCTGGCCGCGGTGAACCTGGCGGGGTTTAGGGATCGGGCCCCCCAGTTCCTCTCCGGGGGGGAACGGCAGCGCCTGACCCTGGCGGGGGTCCTGGCCCTGGGGAGCGAAATAATCGCCCTGGACGAGGCGGCTTCCATGCTGGACCCCGCGGGCCGGGAATCGCTGCTTGGCCTTTTGGAGGGCCTCCACGGCGCGGGAAAGACCATCCTCCACGTAACCCATTCCCTGGACGAGGCCTTTTACGCCCGGCGTTGTCTGGTACTGTTTCAGGGAAAACTCGTATTCGACGGCCCCCCGCGGGACCTGCCCGGCAGGCCGGAATTGGCAGCCTGGGGTTTTACCCTGCCCGAATCGCTCAAGGCCGTCCGCGCCCTTTCCCGCCTTTTCCCCGGTTTTTCCGCGGTTTCCTTAGACCCGGAGAAAACCGCCGAGGCCCTGCGCCCCTTCTGCGCCGCCGCCGGAGGGGCCGGGGCTTCCGCCGGGGCCGCCGAAGCCCGCCGGGCCGCCGCCCCCGGGCCGGAAACCGGGGCCGGGTGTATCGTGCGGTTCGACGGGGTTTCCCACCGCTACCTCAAGGGGACCGTCCATTCCGCCATGGGCATTAGCGGCGTTTCCTGCGGCATCCCCCGGAATGCCTCGGTGGCCCTGATTGGCAAGAGCGGTTCGGGAAAATCCACGGTCCTTAAACACATCAACGCCCTGCTCCTGCCCTCCGCCGGCTCCGTCCGGGTCTTCGGCAAGGATACGCTGGATAAAAAGAACGAACTCCGGGCGCTGCGGCTTAACGCGGGCCTGGCGGTTCAGAGCCCGGAAAGCGCCCTTTTTGAAACCTATGTGGCCGATGACGCGGCCTATGGCCCCCGGAACGCGGGGCTTAAGGGGCCGGCCCTGGTGGAGCGGGTAAAGCGCGCCCTGGAGGCCGCGGGGCTGCCCTACGGGGAATTTGCGGACCGGGAGACGGGCTCCCTTTCGGGGGGGGAGAAACGGCGGGCCGCCATCGCCGGGGTCCTGGCGCTGGACAGCGAAATTCTGCTCCTGGACGAGCCCACTGCGGCCCTGGACGGCAAGGGCCGGGAGGGGATCCTGGCCATGATCGGGGAGCAAAAAAGGGCGGGAAAGACCATCATCGCCACCACCCATTCCATGGGCCTGGCCGCTTCCTTTGACCTTATCGGGGTTATGGATCAGGGCCGGCTGGCGGCCTTTGGCCCTCCCCGGGACCTCTTTGGCCCGGGCTGGGATCCCCGCTGGGGGATGCGCCTTCCCTGGGCCGCGGCGGTGGCCCATGCCCTGGCCCGCCTGGGCTGCCCCCTGCCCGGGGAGGTCCCCCTAAACGCGGAGGAACTCCTCGCCCGGATCGGGGCCCTCCGGGAGGCCCCCGCCGAAGGAGGGGGCGCCGCTCCCCATCCCCCCCCGGGGGCCGGGCCGGGCCCCGGGGTCCCCCATCTCCCATTACCCCGGAGGCGGACGCGGAAAAAGACGGAACTGGCCTTTTTCCGGAATGTTACCCTGGGGCTCTTCCTGGACAGGCCCTCTTTTTTACGGCGGCTTGGGGCGGGAAAAAAGCTCTGCGTCCTCCTTATGGCCGCAACCTTGGCCATCGCCGGACCCCAGCCCGCGGCCTCCCTGGGGATTAGCGCCCTGGCCCTGCTTGCGGGGGCCCTGGCGGGCAGGGTAGGACCCAGGCATCTCCTCCGGGGCCTTATCCCCGCCCTGCCCTATATGGGGATCCTGGTGTTTTTCCAGCTTGTCTTTGCCTGGCCCCAGGATTACAGCCCCGTCCTGGTTTCCCTGGGGCCCCTGTCGGTCACCATGGCCGAAATAAACCGCTCCCTGGCGCTGCTCTGCCGTTACGGGGCCCTCCTGACCCTCCTATCCCTCTATACCGCGGTTACCCCCCTGCGGGAGACCCTCCGGGCCATAGTCCGGGCCTTGAAGCCCCTTTCCCGGTTCGGCATCCCCGGGGGAGACATCGCCCTGGCCATAGGCATTGCCCTGCGCTTCGTCCCGGTTTTGACGGAGGAGGCCGAGCGCATCGTCGCGGCCCAGCTTTCCCGGGGAGGGGGCAAGGGGAAGATCCGGACCGCCCTGGCCATGGTGGCGCCCCTGTTCCTCCGGGCCCTGGAACGGTCCGAAACCCTGGCCAAGGCCATGGTTCTGCGGCTGTATCATAGGGATAAAAAAGGCTCCCTGTGAGGCATTGCGGATTATTGACAATCGTCCGATAATGGAAATAAAGGCGGCAAGGCTTGGGATGGCAGAATAATCGTATATGCGGCCCATTGTCCTTGATACCAATATTCTTGTATCGGCCTTAATCGTCCAATTGGAGAATATAGCGGTTGTTATACAGGGAATAGTTAATGCTGGTATCGCTGTCAGCCCGATACAGAGCATAAGCCCTATGGCGGATGAGAGCGATCGTAAATTTTATGAGGAAGGGGATATGTTGCAGAGCAGTATAGTAAGCCAAGGGCATCGCCAAACCGAGGGACCCCAAGAGGGGACGCACCGGGGACCATTCCTGGCGCATGGGGCCTAGAGCTTCCTGCTTATGTTTGCTATATGCGCCCCCTTTTCAAAGACAAAAAAATGGGTATACTAGAATAGCCTATAAAAAATGCAGATTTAATAGGTTTAATTTGAGAAAGGGAGTTTGTTATGGCTGCTATGGGGATTAGGAAAATAGCGGTGGCCGGGGTCCTCTCCGCGCTGGTGATTGTGCTGGGCCTTACGGGGCTGGGGTTTATTACCCTGCCTTTGGGGGCGGTGACCGTCCTCCATGTACCGGTGATTATCGGGGCTATTCTGGAAGGGCCCCTGGTGGGGCTTTTTATCGGATTGCTTTTCGGCCTGTTCAGCCTGGTTCAATCCGCCATAGCCGCGGCTACCCCCCTGGACGCGGCCTTTGTTAACCCCCTCATATCCATAGGGCCCCGGCTGTTCATTGGGCCCGCGGCCTGGGTTTTGTACGCCCTTATTTCCGGGGGATTAAAAAAGAAGGGGGCCGCCCCCGGCGCGGAGGCCCCCGGAGTTAGGGCCCCCGGGGCCCCGGTTTCCCGGGAAATAGCCGCCATTACCGCCGCCGCCCTGGCGGGGAGCCTGACGAACACCGTCCTGGTCCTTTCCGCCCTGGGGGTCTTTGGCCTTTTGCCCTGGCCGGTAATTTTTACCGTGGCGGGGACCAACGGTCCGGTGGAAGCCGCGGTGGCGGCGATCATCATCCTGACCATTGTGCTGGCCTGGAAGCGTATCGCCCGGGGAGGCGGGAAATCCCGGCTTTCCGGAGAGGCTTGACCGGGTATTTTATAAAGACTGGAAACTGAAGATTTAAATGATGGTCAAATAATAGACGGGAT
>JAISOR010000073.1 GCA_031275535.1 Treponema sp.
ACAAAGATCGCCGAATATGCGGCCCTTATGATCATTGAACTGGCGGTAAACATCGAGAATCTCAATATCCTGCGGGAAGCCAAAGTACTCTATAAAAATACCAGCATGGATATTAACAGTATTCTCGTTGATCCTAAACTCCGAAACCCGGTCATAGAAGAACTGCGGCGGAAAAACAGCCTGGTAACCTTTTCCTGGAAGTTCGGGGGTACCAGTTTATCCATAGGAACCAGGGGACGGTTTCAGATTACCCTCTACGATAAGGAGACGAACTACAAGGAAATGAGGGAAAGCATTGACGCTACCAAGTCGGCGGATGTGAACCGGAAAAACCTGTCCGATTTTTACCGGGACTTATCCAAGAGCGGCGCCGATTCGGAATTGGGGATGTACTATCTTTCGTATCTTAATGAGGCCTGCGAACAGGTGGGAATCCGGTTTGAGTCCATGGTAAACCAGGTACAAAACACGGATGTAACCGTGACGACCCTTTCGTTTTATTTATAAAGAGGGTGAAAATATATGTGTGTTGAAAGAGCGAGGAAATGGCGCGGCCTTGTCTGGGGTTCCCTGATTTTGCTGGCCCCGGCCTTGTTGATCCCCGCCGGCTGTTCCCGGGCGGAGCCTAAGATTGCCTACGGAACCATGCGGCTGGTATATTACCAGGGGCCGCAAGGCCCGGAGGAGCGGTTTTCTTTTTTTGTCCTTCCCGAAGACGAGGACGGCATCGAGGATGTTGCCGAGTTATACCTGTACCATGACAGTGAGGGCCTGGCCTGGCAAATAAGCTCCGATGATTGGATCTCCTATGAAGAGGAAGGGCAGGTCTGGGTAGGAACCTACAATATCGCTATGGTGGATAATGGCGTCCTCCCCAGGGGACAGTTCCGGGCGGTTTTGGTGGATAAGGGCGGGGAACGATCGGAGCGGACCTTTAGTTTCGACGCCCCCGAAGAGCCCCGGCATCCCTTTCCGTTTTTGTATATCGGCGAGGGAAGGTACCGGATAGATTCGGCCTATCCCGAACATTATTTTGTCTGTTACGACAGCCAGGGGCTGCTCCTGGGCGCCGTAGCGGTCAGCGCCCAGGAGGGTGAGTTGGAGGCCTTCAACTTTCCCCCCAATACCCGGGCGGTGGCGCTTTGGGATGATGACGGTGAATACTACACCTCCGCCTTAACGGATGTCGTTTCCCTTTCAACGGAATAAATGGCACACATTAAAAGTTATGTGCTTCGGGCCGGGCGGATGAGCAATGCCCAGAGGCGCTCCTATGAAACCCTGATGCCCCGTTATGGCCTTCCCTTCTCCGGGGAAGCGCTGGATTACCGGCAGGTCTTTGGCAACGATAATCCGGTGACCCTTGAGATAGGTTTTGGCATGGGCCTGGCCACCGCCCTTATGGCGGAGGCAAACCCCGGCAGGAATTATCTGGGCATAGAAGTCCACCGGCCGGGAATAGGACGGCTCCTGTGGGAAATAGAGAACCGGGGTCTGGGGAATATCCGCATCATCGAACATGATGCAGTGGAGGTCCTGGAGGGGATGGCGGCCCCCGCGGCGGCGGCGGCCTTCCATGTCTTTTTCCCCGATCCCTGGCCGAAAAAACGGCACCACAAGCGGCGGCTTATTACCCGGCCCTTTACGGGCCTGCTGGCGGCCGCCCTCTGTCCCGGAGGCTATGTGTATGTGGTTACCGACTGGGCCGATTACGGGGACTGGGCCCTGGCGGAGCTTTCCGCCACGCCGGGGCTGGAAAACGCCTACGGGGGCTTTGCCCCGCCCCAGCCCTGGCGGCCCCGGACAAAATTTGAAGATAAGGGGCTTTTAAAAAATCATGAGGTACGGGAACTGTACTTTATCCGGAAGGCCGGCCTATGAAGCATAAACAGACCACCGGGGAGGCCCGGATTGCCGCGCTGGAGCGGCTTATCAGGGCCTATCAGGATTCGTATTATAACGGCGAGGCGGAAATTTCGGACGGGGAATTCGATGCCCTCTGGGATGAACTCAAGACCCTGAAGCCCGGCAGCCCCGTGCTGGCCCGGGTCGGCGTTGACGGGACCGATGGTTTCCCCAAGGCCCCGCATCTTATTCCCATGGGGAGCCAGGAAAAGGCCGCGGACCCCGAAGAATTTCTCGCCTGGGCGGCGAAGATCGCGCCCCCCTCCTTTGTGGTCCAGTATAAGCTGGACGGCGCAAGCCTGGAACTCCAGTATGAGAAGGGAAAACTCCGGCGGGCCCTTACCCGGGGGGACGGGATCATGGGGGATGATATTACCCGGAACGCCCTGCGGATGCAGGGGGTCCTGGCCGAACTGGACCTCCCCTTTTCCGGCGGGGTCCGGGGGGAGGTGGTCATGACCCACGGCGTGTGGCGGGAAAAGTACCGGGACAAGGCCAACTGCCGCAACGCCGCCAACGGCATCATGCGCCGTAAAGACGGGGAGGGCTGCCAGGACCTGCGCCTCATAACCTATGACGCCGCGGCCCCGGGGAACGACCGTTTCTTTGAAGACGAACTCGAGAAGATCGCCTGGCTTGAGAGCCGGGGGTTTTCCGTTACCCCCACCAGGGAATTTTCCGGCCCCCAGGAGGTCGTCGCCTACCGCGCCGCCCTGGGGGAAAGCCGGCAGTCCCTGGATTTTGACATCGACGGCCTGGTGGTAAAGGACCGCCGCACGGATATGACGGATCTGCGGCGTCCCCGGCCGGAGAAACAGATCGCCTTTAAGTTTGACCTGGAGGTGGCGGTGAGCGTCCTCCGGGCGGTGGAATGGAGCAAGTCCGGCGCCACCTACACCCCCATCGGCATCGTCGATCCCGTGCGCCTGGCGGGCACCACGGTACAGCGGGCGAACCTCAACAACCCCGATATGATCCGGGCCATGGGGCTTAAAATAGGATCCGCGGTTTCCGTGGTAAAGCGGGGGGAGATTATTCCCAAGATTGAAGGCCTGGCCCCCCCGGAGGCCTTTCCCGGCGTGGAGGAAAAGGGGGAGATTGAATTTCCCCTCCGGTGCGAAACCTGCGGAGCTTCCCTGGAGGACCGGGGGACCCGGCTCTTTTGCCCCAACCCCGGCTGCCCCAAGCGGCTCCTCCACCGGATCGAGAAATGGGCCGCCGTCCTGGATATCCGGGAGCTGGGGGAGAAACTCATCCGTCAGCTTTTTGAAAAAGAACGGGTCCGGCGGATCCCCGACCTGTACACCCTGCAAGAGGGGGAGCTGGCGGAATTCGACCGCATGGGGGAACTTTCCGCGGCCAAGGTGATCCGCCATATCCGCGCTAAACGGCAGCTGTCCCTGGCGGCCTTTACGGCGGGCTTTGACTTCGAGGGGGTGGGGGAGACCATTATGGAAAAGGTAGTCTCCGCGGGGTTCAATACCCTCGAAAAGCTCCGTTCCGCCTCGGTCCCGGAGCTTGCCGCCGTCTACGGCCTGGGAGAGATCACGGCCCGGACCATCAGCGAGGGGCTTCTTGAAACCAGGGAGGAAATGGATGAGGTCCTCGCCGCGGGGATCATCAGCATTGCCCCGCCCCCCGGGGAGGATGAACAGCCCCTGGCGGGATATTCCTTCTGTTTTACCGGAGAGCTCCGGTCCATGAAACGGAACGAGGCGGAGGAAAAGATAAAGGCCCTGGGGGGGACCGCAAAATCGGCGGTAGTCAAGGACCTTTCCTTCCTGGTTACCAACGATCCCCAGTCGGGATCGGGCAAAAACACCAAGGCCCGGAGCCTGGGGATCCCCGTTATCGGCGAGGATCTGTTTCTGGAAATCCTGAAGGACCCCGGCAGGGTAAAAACCTTAGACCGGGAAGGGGAGGGCGCCTCTGCGCCCGTCCAGGGGGAACTTTTTTAAGGGGAGGATAGTCCCGGTTGACGGAAATCTTTCAGAAACTGCGGGAGACCCGGCTTCCCCTTGTGCCCCATCTGGAAACCATCTGCGGGGCCCTGGAAGAACAGGGGGTCCTTATAGTCCGCTCCGATCCGGGGAGCGGTAAATCAACCCTGCTTCCCCTGGCCCTGATGGATTGGGACGCCGGTTCCCGCCGGGATGACCAACAGGCAGCCCGCCGGATCCTCATGCTGGAGCCCCGCCGGGCCGCGGTGCTGGGCATAGCCTCCCGGATGGCGGACCTGTTGGGAGAGGCGCCGGGGGAGCGGATCGGCTATGCGGTGCGGATGCACAGGAAACATTCCCCCCGGACCAGGGTGGAGGTCCTTACCGAAGGGCTCCTGGTCCGGCGCCTCCAAGGGGACAGCAGCCTGCGGGGGGTCTCCACGGTCATCTTTGACGAGTTCCATGAACGGTCGGTCTATACCGATCTGGCCCTGGCCTTTATGCTGGATCTCCGCCGCATGGGCGCGGAGGTTCGGCTGCTCATCATGTCCGCCACCATGGACGCCCCGCGGATCGCCGGTTTTATCGATTCCCTGGAAAACCGGACCGGGAAGAACCCCGTGCCGGTGATTGACTGCCCCGGCCGTTCCTTCCCGGTGGAGATCCGCTACAGGCCCCTGCCGGGGAAGGCTCCCCTGGGTGTGGAGACCGCGGCGGCCCTGGGGCATATCCTGGAAACCGGAAACGATACCCAGGCCCTGGTTTTCCTTCCGGGGAAGGGGGAAATCGGGGCCGCCGCCGCAGCCCTGGGGGCCGGTCCCCTGGGAAAGGACTTTGAGATACTCCCCCTCCATGGAGGGCTGCCCCTTTCCCGGCAGCGCCGGGTCCTGAGCCAGGGCGGGGGGAGGCGGATCATCCTTTCCACCAATGTGGCGGAGTCCGCCCTGACGGTGCCGGGGATTACCCTGGTGGTAGACACGGGCTATGCCCGGATAGAAAACTACCATATTCCCACCGCCATGAACCGGCTCTGCCTGGAACCTATCAGCCGCCAGTCTGCGGATCAGCGGGCGGGGCGGGCGGGCCGGCTGGGACCGGGCCGCTGCGTCCGGCTCTGGGACGAATCCCTGCCCCGGCCTCCGGAGACGGAATGCGAAATAAGGCGGATCGATCTCTCCGGTTTGGTCCTGGAGTGCCTCCTCTGGGGGGTCAGGACCAGGGAGGAGCTTCCCTGGCTGGACCCGCCCCCGGACGCGGCCTGGGCCAGGGCCCTGGAACTCCTGGAAAGCCTGGGCGCCCTGGACCCGGATGGCCGGCCCTCCCGCCGGGGCCGGGAACTGGCCGCCCTGGGGCTTGGGCCCCGCTTAGGGACCCTCTGCCTGGCCGGGAGGGACGGGGGAAGGGCCGCCCTGGCCTGCGCCGCCGCGGCCATCCTGGCGGACCGGGACGGATCCGGGATACGGGACGATGCGGATTTTAGCCGCCGCCTTTCCATGGTCCGGAACAGGCCCGGCCTTCCCTGGGTCCGGGGCATCACCGAAACCGCGGAGGACCTCCTAAGGCGGCTGGGCCTGGCGGAAGAGGCCCTTTCCTGGGAGCCCCGGGACGAAGCCGGGGTGGGGGACCTTTTGGCCGCGGCCTTTCCCGACCGGATCGCCCGCCGCCAGGCCCCCCCGGATCAGGGCGGTCCGGGGAAGTTCCGTTTTGTCTCCGGCCGGGAGGCCCGCATCCAGGGTCCCCTGGAAAGCCAGGAATGGCTGGTCGCGCCGGAGGCCGACGCCGGGGAGCGGACGGGCTTTATCCGGCTGGCGGCCCCCCTTTCCCCGGAAGCCGCCCTGGGTTTGCTGGAACCTCAGATCCGTACCGAAGAGGGTATCCGGTGGAAGGGCCTGGTCCCCCGGAGTACCCTGAGCCGGTATGCGGGGCGGCTCCTCATTTCCGAAGAAGGGGGGCCCGGCAGCCGGGAGGGGGTACTCCGGGCCCTGCCCCGGCTGCTGGAAGATCGGGGCCTGGCCGTCCTTCCCTGGGAAGAGGACCGGGGAGCGCCCCGGCGTCTTTTGGACCGGATCCGGTTTTTTGCCGCCCACGGCGGCCCGGCGGAGGGCGCGGCCTTTACCGACGAAGCCCTGGTCCGGGACGCGGCGCTCTGGCTGGGGCCCCATATCCGGGAGGGCCGGGGCGCAGGAAAGGCCCCCGTCATAGACGGAAAGGGCCTGATGGAGGCCCTGCTGGCCCGGCTTGGCTGGGAACAGAAACATGCCCTGGACACCCAGGCGCCGGAGTGCTTTTCCCTGCCCCGGGGGAAGAAACGGCTCCTGGACTATGGGTCCGGGGAACCGGAACTACGGCTCCGGCTTCAGGAGGCCTTTGGCATAGGCGGAGAAAGCCGGATCATGGGGGTTCCGGTGGTTTTCTGCCTCCTTTCCCCTGCGGACCGGCCCATCCAGATTACCCGGGACCTGGCGGGCTTCTGGACCGGCTCCTACGCCGCGGTCCGCAGGGAGATGCGGGGCCGGTATCCCAAACATTCCTGGCCCGAGGATCCCCGGAGCCCGCAGTAGGGG
>JAISOR010000133.1 GCA_031275535.1 Treponema sp.
AAGAAGTTGCGCCCGTAGGCGCATAGTGGCAGATGCCGCCGCATGTCCTCAGTTGTCGCTTATGCAGCTCCATCTCTGGCTTACGATGAATTTCTGATTGAGGACTGTGAATAGTAACAAAAAGTTAGAAATATATAATAAAGTTATTGACTACAAACAAAAAATTGAATAGGATAGGCAGAAAGTTAATTAAAACTAACAAATACAGTTTGGGATATTTTGGCAAGGAAGGAACATGGTCTACCTAAAGACGATTTATCAATACCTTATCGTACTGTTCTGTATTCTGGTATTGAATTTTGCCCTCCCCCGGATTGCCCCGGGAAGCCCCGCGACCTATCTGATCGGGGGATTGGATATCCAGTTCATGTCGCAGGAGCAGATCCAGAGGGTACTCCACGAATTTAAGCTGGATCTTCCCATTTACACCCAGTTTAAAAATTATCTTCTGGGGATCTTCCGGGGAGACATGGGGCTTTCGGTCATCTACGGCCAGCCTGTATGGACCATCCTCCTGTCCCGGCTTCCCTGGACCCTGCTCCTCATGGGGGTGTCCCTTTTGATAAGCGCCTCCCTGGGGATACTGATAGGGGTTATCGGCGCCTGGAAGCGGGGAGGGGGCCGGGATGTGGGTTCTTTGATTCTGGTGATGATCCTCGGTTCGATACCTCCCTTCTGGATTGCCATGCTCTTTATCACCCTCTTTTCCGCTACCCTTAACTGGCTCCCCTCCTTCGGCGCCTATTCCATCGGGGCCCTTCCGGGGACCGGGAAGTACCTGGTGGAAGTGATCCGGCACCTTGTTATGCCGGTACTGACCCTGACTCTCGTCAGAACCGGATCCATGTATCTAACCACCCGGTCTTCCATGGTCATCGCCATGGAGGACGATTATATTCTCCTTGCCCACGCCAAAGGGCTCCGGGAAAAGACCATTCTCTTTACCCATGCCCTGCGGAACGCGATTCTCCCCATATACACCCGGCTTATGACCGGGCTCGGGGCTATGGTCGGGGGGGCCGCGGTGATAGAAACCGTATTCTCCTACCCCGGCCTGGGGAATACCATTTACGAAAGTGTCCGGGCCCGGGATTACAACCTCCTCCAGGGGAGTTTCCTGGTTATCTCGGTGAGTATTCTCATCTGTAATTTGATCGCCGATTTGGGATATCCCCTCCTGGATCCCCGGGTCCGGCGTCAGGGAGCGGAAGCATGAAAAATTTACTCCTGCGTTTATGGCGGCCTGAAAACCGCTTCGGCCTTATTGGCGCCCTGGTCCTTCTGGTCATCGTCATGATGAGCGTCCTGGCCCCCCTCCTGGCCCCCTATGATCCTTACCAGAGGAGCGGGGCTCCCTTCGAGAAGCCCAACGCCCGGCATCCCCTGGGCTGCAACGATGTGGGCCACGATCTCCTTTCGGAGCTTATGTACGGCGGACGGGCTTCCCTTACCGTGGGCATCTTCGCGGCCTTCTACTCCACGGCGGTGGCGGTTTTCGCCGCCCTGGTGGCGGGGTATTTCGGCGGTCCCCTGGACAGGTTCCTTATGCGGGTGGTGGATGTGGTGATGTCCCTTCCCTTCCTGCCCCTGGTGATCGTCCTGGGGGTCTTCCTCGGCCCCGGCACGGGTACCCAGATCCTGGTGATTTCCGTGGTTATGTGGGCTGGCCCCTGCCGGGAACTCCGGTCCCAGGTCTTGAAAACCCGGAGTAACGGCTATATCGACGCCGCCCGGGCCATGGGGGACAAATCCTGGAGGATAATCCTCCGCCACGCCTTGCCGGATCTGATGCCCCTTATCGTTCCCCAGTTTGTGCTGGTTGCCCAAAGCGCGATTCTGATAGAGTCCTCCCTCAGTTTTCTGGGCCTCGGCGACCCGGTTTCCAAGAGCTGGGGGAGCATGCTTTTCTTTGCCAACACCCGTGCCGCCTTCCTCACCGGCGCCTGGGTCTACTGGGTACTGCCTCCCGGGCTCTGTATCGCCCTGGCCTGTCTCTCCTTTTCCCTCATCGGTTTTTCCATGGCCGGGAAGCGGGGTCTTGAATACTTTTCCTACGGCTCCTTCAAGAGATCCTCCAAAACCGGGGGCTGTCCCAACACCTGTCCCCTGGCCGTTTCGGATATCAACGTGCGGTACAGGACCGGGCAGGATGAATGTCTCGCCGTTTCCGGGGTAAGCCTGGACCTGAAAAGCCGGGAGGTGCTGGGAATCGTGGGCGAATCGGGCTGCGGTAAAACCACCCTGGCCATGACTATCCTGGGGCTCTTGAGGCGTCCGGCGGAACTGTCCGGCGGCTCGGTCTTTATCAAGGGCGAGGATATGCTTGCCCTGGGGGAGATGAAGATCCTCAAGCTCCGGGGAAAAACCGCCGCCTATGTTCCCCAGAACGCCATGAACACCCTGAACCCGGTTGTTTCAGTGAGGAAACAGATCCTTGAGGCCATCAGGATCCACCGGAAACTGCCCAAAGAGGATGAAGCCGCCGAGGTGGACCGGTTTCTGGGTTACGTGGGGATCGATCCGAAACGCAAAAACTCCTACAACCATGAGCTTTCCGGGGGGATGAAACAGCGGGTGGTGATCGCCATGGCCCTGGTAAACAACCCGGATATCCTCATTGCCGATGAGCCGACCACGGGACTGGACGTGCTGGTACAGAAAAGCATCCTTGATTTGCTCATGGAGCTTAAGGAACGCTTCAACCTTTCGGTGATCCTGATCACCCACGATTTACCCCTGGCCCTGAATTACAGCGACAAGCTGGCGGTGATGTACCAGGGGAAACTGGTGGATTACGGCCCCCTCGACACGGTCTGCTCCAATCCCCGGCATTTTCATACCCGCGCCCTCTTTAACAATTTCCCGCGGCTGGATCAGGCCAAGCTCTGGAACCGGCAGCCCTATGAGGATGCCCTTGGTAAGGCCGCCGGCAGGGAGCATATTCTTGTGGAGGCCCTGGCGGTCCGGGGTTTGTCCAAGACCTTCTATTCCCGGCGGGGGCTTTTCGGAAGATCCGCCGGTTCGGTGGAAGCGGTGAAGGGGGTATCCTTTACGGTACACCCCGGGGAAGTAGTGGGGCTTATCGGCGGAAGCGGTTCCGGTAAAACCACCGTAAGCCGCCTTATTACGGGACTTGAAAAAGCCGGCGAAGGGGAGATCTTCCTGGACGGGGTTTCCCTGCTTGATCTGCGGGGGGCGGAACGGCGGCTTGCGGCGAAGAAGATCCATCTGGTTTTTCAGGATCCCTACCAGTCCATGCGGAATTCCATGACCCTCTTCGACATCGTTAAGGAGCCCCTGATCATCGGGAATACCTACGGGCCGGAGGAGATTAAAGAACGGGTCCTTGGCGCCCTGGCGGATGTCCGCCTCCCCGGGACGGAGGCTTTTCTGAAACGGACCCCCAACCAGCTATCCGGGGGACAGCGGCAGCGCCTCTCCTTCGCCCGGGCCATCGTGGATAAACCCCGGTACATCATCGCCGATGAGCCTACCTCCATGCTGGACGTATCCCTGCGGACGGAATTACTCAAACTGATGGAAGATCTGCGGGGCCGTTACCGGATAGGCTACCTCTTCATTACCCACGATCTTTCCCTGGCCTACCATTTCTGCGACCGTCTGCTGGTTATGCGGGAAGGCCTCGTGGTGGAACAGGGGAAGGCCCAGGATGTCATCCACTATCCCATCCACGGCTACACCAGGGAGCTTATCTCCGCCGTGGAAGTCTCCAACTACCGGGCGAATTACGCGTAAGATTTATGAAGCGGACCGGCCTCTCGATAAAACCCTGTACCTTGGGTGTGTTTTTCTTCCTCCTGGCGGATTCTCTGCTGTACGGGCATATCGCCGACGAGATCGCCGTGAAGACCACCATTGATTTTAACGAGGATGATATCCGCTTCAGTTTTGATATTTCCTCCGGGGTTTTGTTCAGCACCGTCTTTCTGAGAATTCTGGACCCCGACAAGAATAAAAGCTTTGAGGCCGAACACGTCGCGGTTTTTTCGGACTTTTTTCTTGAGAAGGTAGAGATCCTGTCCGGCGGCGGGGTAAAACAGCTGGATTTTGCGGGTTTTAGCGCCTCGGAGTGGGATTACTTTGCCGCGGGGATCTCCACCGTCATTCTGGAATACAGCCTCCCCCGGAACGGGGACGAGGCCGAAACGGTGGACTTACGGTACAAGTTTTCCTTTTATTCCAATGTCGCGGTTTACTCCCTGAACATAAAAAACAATATCCCCGGGAAACTTGCCATCCTCAGGGAAAAGCGGAACGAATACCTCCAGAATATTGTGGACTTACAGTACACCGGCGACCCGGAACTGATCGCCGCCCTGGTGCCGAAAAAACCGGCTCCCCTTCCGCCTGGACCCGCCATTGCGGCGGCTTCGCCGTCCCGGTCCCCGCCGGCGGCCCCGGCGAAAACAAGCCCGGGGGATCTGCTCCGTAACGGCTTTGAGGTCTTGGGCATCATGGGCTTCCTCCGGGGCGGCGGGGCGGCCCCGGAGGCGGGAACCCCGGATCTGCCGGCGGCCTTGCCGGCGGCGGTATTTTTCATCCTTGCCGTGGTGGTGGGATTCCTCCACGCCTTTACGCCGGGTCACGGCAAGGCCCTGGTGGGGGCCTTCCTCATCGCCAACCAGGGAACCGCCTTTCACGCCCTTTGTCTGGGCCTGGTTATTACCCTTACCCATACGGCAAGCATCTACGCTTTCGGCCTTTTAGCCTCCACCGCGGCCCAGTTCTTTCTTCCCGGAGAATTTATCCCCCTCCTCAGCCTCCTCTCCGGCCTTTTTATCACCGGCCTCGGCATCCGCCTCTTTGCCAAACGGCTTTTGGGAACCGAACTGGACCACGCCCACCTGCTGCCGAATCTGCAACTGCTTAACAGGGAAACGGTAAATATCCTGATCGACGGGGCGGCCGCGGAGGCCAATGAGGCCATCCTTATCGCCGCCTGGGACGAGGGCCTGCAGGAATCCCTTAAAGCCGCGGGGGCGGAAAATTTCAATCTCTGTTCCCCGGGCTGCTCGACCCATACCCGGCTTCCCCCGCTTATCCGCGAACGGCAGCATGCGGAATTTTTCAAGATGGCCATCAAGACCGGGGCGGTGGACGCGGTGGTAACCCCTTCCAGCCGGACTATCAGACACCTGGGGCGCCTGCGGAACCGGACCTGGGTGGAAAAATACGACCCGGTATCGTCCCGGCCCCGGGAACTCTTATTCCGGGCCATCAGGAACTATTCCTCCCGGGGGGAGATCAGCATGCCGGAAAACAAACTTTCCTGGGGCCGGGTGATCTCCCTGGGGGTAAGCGGGGGCATCGTTCCCTGCCCCGACGCCCTGGCGGTGCTGCTGGTGGCTATCGCCGTGGGAAAGATCGCCCTGGGAATGGGGATCATCCTGCTGTTCAGCATGGGGCTGGCCTCCGCCCTCATCATCGTGGGGATGATCATCGTGGCAACCAAACGGCTTTTAACCGGACAAAAACGGCTGTCCCTGGTCATCGCCTTTTTCCCCTATATCAGTTCCCTTTTTATTACCCTGCTTGGGGTTCTGATGGTAACGGGGGTGGTAAGAAATTTTTTCAGATTTGGATGAAGCGGGAAGTGAAACAGAAAGGAGAAAGATATGAAAAAGATTGCGGTTTGCGGAAAGGGCGGGGTGGGGAAAACGACCTTTACCTCCCTTTTGGCATGGTGTCTTGCCGAACAGGGCCGGGAGATCTACGCCATAGACGCGGATGTAAACCCTACCCTGGCGGAGGCCCTGGGTTTTCCCCCGGAGGTGGTCAAGGAGATACGGCCTATCATCGACATGACGGACCTGATAGAGGAACGGACCGGGGCCAAAAGCGGCGAATACGGGTCCTATTTTAAGACCAATCCGTCGGTGAAGGACATTCCGGAAAAGTTTTCCCGGAACATAAAAAATATCCATTTCCTCATGATGGGGGCCATGCGGGGGGCGGATCAGGGCTGCGCCTGCGCGGAGAACGCCATGCTCAGAGCCCTGGTTACCCACCTGATTTTGCGGGAAAAGGAAACGGTGATCATGGACATGGTAGCCGGAACGGAACACATGGGCCGGGGAACCGCCAAAGGGGTGGACGCCATGTTTCTCGTGGTGGAGCCGGGGACGCGGAGCGTCAAAGCCGCCAGGGAAATAGACAGAATGGCCGGGGATATGGGGATACAGAACAAGTATGTTATCGGCAACAAGATCCGCTCCCCCGAGGACGAGGCTTTTTTAAAAAAGGAAGTGGGAGACATGGTGCTGGCGGGCTTTCTTCCCCTGAACGAGGAAGTCCTGGCCGCGGAGCGGCAGAGCCGGTCCCTCTATGAAAGTTCCGCCAAAATGCGGGCTGTCATCCAAAAAATTGTTCAAGACCTCGAAGTATAGGTTTAAATATTTTTTTAAGGAGTATTACCATGAAGGTAAGAATTGCTGTTTTGCTGACGTGTTTTTTTGTGCTTGCCGCGTGCGGGCAAAAAAACGAACCCCAATCTGCCGCTGCCAGCGGGAAGGGACCCCAGACGGCCGATGAATTGACCATCGGGCTTTACAACGACGCGGGGAATATTTCGATATGGGGCGGCGGCGCCTACAGTCCCTGGGTACTGGACGCGGTTAACGAAAAACTCGCGGGGCCGAATCCTTACGGCGCCACCCCCCAGATGGTCCTGGCGGAATACATCAGGCCGGTAACCGAAGATAACCTGGTCTGGGAGATCAAGCTGAAGCCGGGGATCAAGTGGCACGACGGCAGCCCCCTGACCTCGGAAGATATCAAATTTACGATTGACTACAACCGGGAAGGCCCGTCAAACAACCGTTATTCCCACCACACCAGTTCCGTACCCCGGCTTCCCGCCGAGGGGATCACCATTATCGACGAACTGACCCTCCGGGTAACCGGCGCTTTTCCCCTGCCTTACTTTGACCGGGAGCCCTGCGCCGAGGTTCCCATCATCCAGAAGGCCCAGTGGGAAAACATCAAGGATCCCCGGCAGTTTACCGGCAAATCCATCGGTACCGGGCCCTACAAGATCGTGGATTACAAGGTGGGGGAATACTATAAACTGGAAGCCTTCGAGGATTACCACCTGGGCGCTCCCCTGGTAAAAAAACTCAACCTGGTGGTGATCCGGGATTTCTCCACCATGTTTACCGCCCTGCGGAGCGGGGAAATTGACGCCGCCGCCCGGAACCTGCCCCCGGAAATGGTGGAGGAATGGTCCAAGCTTCCCAACATCACCATCGTAAAAACCCCCTACCTTTGGGGCGCCTGCATTGTCCTGGATACCAGTATGCGCCCCTTCGGGGAGCTGGCCTTTAGGGAAGCCCTGAGTTACGCCTTCAACCGGGACGAGCTTTTACGGATCGTCGGTTTGGGATACGGCGTCAGCGGCACGGTGGGCTATCCCCATCCCCTTTCCTTCCACACGAATCCCAACAACTCCCAACCCTACGATCCCCGGAAGGCGGCCCAGCTCTTTACCGAAATGGGCTACGTGGATATCAACGGCGACGGCTTCCGGGAGACCCCCGAGGGCCAAGCCATCGACTGGCGGATCCTGGTGGACGCCTCCGGGCCCCTCTATGTCCGGGCCGCGGAGATCATCGTTGAACATCTGGCGGCAATAAACCTGCGGGCCCATGTGGAAGCCCTGGAAACCGCCGCCTACAACGAAGTGGTAAACGTTCAGGGAAACTACAATATGACCGTAATGGAATTTGTGC
>JAISOR010000157.1 GCA_031275535.1 Treponema sp.
GAGCCTTTCCCAAAACCCGGTTGCTTTCGGGAAAGGCTTTGGAAAAAACGGCCCAAAGCCCGTTTTTTCCTCTAAATCTAAGGTTGCTTTCCCAAAAGCTGAAGTTTTGGGAAAGCCTCGAAGGTTTCATTTGAAATTCGAGCCAGTCCGGGGGGTTAAATTCCTTCCGGCATTGAGTGTTTACCGGGTATTAGCGGGGCGTTCCGTTGGGGCGGACGGTTTTTTCTCCCGGGGTATATAAAAAGCGTTTGATCTTTTGGGTGGGGGTTTTCTCAAAGGGCTCGTTCTGAATCTCAATACGGCTTATACGGGAAAAGGACGCCAGCTTTTGGTTAACCGCGTTTTTTAATTCCCCCAGGACATCGCCGATGGCGGCCAGCATGGTTTTGGCTTTTTCGCTTAACACGATGAGGGCGATGATCTCCCCCCGTTCCCCGGGGTAGACCAGGGCGTCCTCGGCCATGCCGGAACTGGTGAGCAGCCCCTCGATTTCCTCGGGGTAGACATTTTCCCCCGATGGCCCCAGGATCATGGTTTTAAGCCGCCCCCGGATGTAGAGAAAGCCCTTCCGGTCAAAGCAGCCCAGATCGCCGGTTTTAAACCAGCCCCCGGCGGTAAAGGCCTCCCGGGTCAGGTTCTCGTCCTTATAGTACCCCAGCATGATATTGGGCCCCCGGACCTGGATCTCCCCTTCGGCAAAAGGCCGGTAGCGGGTAGGCCCCCGGGGAGAAGCCCCCACCACGCGGCCGTCCTTATCCACGATCCGGACCTCCACCCCCTTGAGGACCCTTCCCGCGGCCCCCGCCGGGATTTTGTAGGGGGCGGTTCCCGCCACCAGGGGGGCCGCTTCGGTCAGGCCGTATCCCGGCGCGTAGGGAAATTGGGCCTTCCGGAGAAACATTTCCGTATCCTCAGGCAGGGCCGCCCCGCCAACGCCGAAGAAACGGACCGCCCCGCCGAAAAAGGACAGCAGTTTCTGTCCCGTCCACCTAACCGCCAGGGGGCGGGTCGGTGGGAACCGGTAAAGGGGGTTGGCCTTTAAGGCGGGGAGCAGGCGGTTCCGGTATATTTTTTCGATGATCAGGGGAACCGTGTGCATCGCCGTGGGCCTGAGGGCCTGGATTGCCGGGAGCAGGACCGCCGGGGAAGGGACCTTATCCAGGTAGGTGGTGGAGGCCCCGCTGAGGACTGCCATCAGCAATCCCAGGGTACATTCATAGGTATGGGCCAGGGGAATTATAGAAAAAAGCCGGTCCCGGGGGAAGATTTTTACCAGGGACCGGGCGGTGAGGACCGTAAAGATCAGGTTGCGGTTGGAGAGCATCACCCCCTTGCTGTTCCCGGTGGTCCCCGAGGTATAGATGATCGACGCCAGGTCATCCTCTTTGGATTCCGGAAATTCCGGGACATGGAGATTCCGGGGATCCATGTTCCGCAGGGGGAGGTCCTTTGCCGTTCCCCGGATAGAAATCCGGATACTCCCCTCCGGTGAAACCGGGGTTTGGTTTTTTATCCCCCCGGCGCCTTCCCCCTCCCGGAGGCTGTCCAGGTATATCACGGGAATATCGGGATTAAAGCCCGCCGCCTCCAGTTTTTGGGCGCATTTGCCGCTTGCCCACAGGGCGGATACCTCCGCATGGGCCGCGATGCCGGCGAGATGTTCCGCGGGAAATTCGGTAAGAACCGGCACCGCCGCCACCCCCGCCAGGGCGGTCCCAAAATAGGCCATGGCCCATTCGGGGCGGTTCTCCGAGAGGATCATCGCCCGGTCCCCCGGCTTGAGTCCCAGGGAATAGAGGAGCGCGGCGAACTGCCGGATCCGCAGGCCGAATTCCTCAAAACTCACCACGGCGGAGAGATGGCCGTCTCCGTATATTTCAAAGGCCTTCCGCCGGCGGTATTTCTCCGCCGCCCGGAGCCCCAGTTCGGCAACGGTCATTTTTTCTAAATAAATCACCCCTGTACTCCCCGGATATGGGACTTGTCCGGAAGCCCGGACAACTCTATTAGATGAGTATCGGGGGATCAAGGTTGCAAAATTGCCCGATTTTAATGAGCCGCGGCGGACCGAACCCTCACAAACCAACGGAACCTGCGGGGTATACCCCATAGGAGTTCGTGCCTGTTCCTTGGCTCGGGGTACCGGGAAGTGCTCTGCGGCCCTGGGGACTGCCTTGACAATTCCCCGGAGGAATGATAAAAGAATTATCATTGGAACTTTTAAAACCGGTCAGGCTTGAAAAAGCTTTTGCGGCTGTTTTCAAGATCTCATGATCCGAAGGGACCGTGATGGTGAAAAAACCTCTGCAATGAGGCATATCGTCCGGAGCAGGACTTACAAAGGGGTAGATATGAAAAAGTTGGTGTTGGCGGTTTTATGTGTGGTTATCCTTGGCGGATTTGGATTTTCGCAGACCTTGGATGATGTGGCGAAGTTGGAGAATGCCGCCCGGGAGCTGGGGGATATAATAGATTCTTTGATAGGGACATTTCCCGATGTGGCGACCCAGCAGAATATTGAGCCCCGGGCGTGGATAGGTTACCTGGTTCAAAGTCCCTACCCGCAAATTACCACACGATCGGGAAAAGTAACCAGGGAGCTTCCCCACTTTACCATCGGCCTGGTGAATTTCGGGGTTGGGTTTATGAAGACCGACAAAATCAATAATGTCGGAAGAATCCTTAACGGAAACGACATACTTCCCATGTCGACGCTGCCGTGGCCGTCCATATCGTTCGACGCGCGGATCGGCGGAATAAAAACCCCCGGGTTGGATCTGCCCATTGATCTGGGATTTTCATTTCTCACCCTTGATATCGGTTCCCTATTGGGGGGCGATTCAGGGCTCGGGTTAAAATGGACGAATTGGGGGCTGGACGCCCGTTATTTAATTATCAGGCAAAACGGGGCCATTCCGAATGTTTCCGCCAACGCGGGTTTCGCCCACTGGTCGCTCAATCTGGATACTGATTATTTTGACGGGGAGTTTTCCACCAACACCGTTTATTTCGGCGGGCAGGCGTCGTACACCCTCGGCTTTTTTATCCCCTATTTGGGGCTCAAAATGATGACCGGCCGGAACAAAGGAACGGTAACCTTAACGCTGGATGAGCTTCCATCGCAGATTCCGGAGAGGAGCAGGACCCTGGGGCCGGAGAAATCGTTTTTCCAGATGCAATTTTTCGGCGGCTTCGGATTTGACTGGCTGGTGTTTCAGACATCAATCGGCGGATCCATCAACGTATTCACCGGGACCCCCGGGCTGAACTTCATTACCCGGTTCAGCCTGTAGCGGGCCTGCGGGGTAAACCAGGGGGACCCTATGGTTTACCCTGACAGGACCCCCGGAAATTTTTTCCGTACCGGTATATGCCCCGTATTCCGGGGAAAGTAAATTTTTTGCCCTGGCTTTTATCCGGCCCTCACTCATTGATCAATCTCAGCCGAAAGGGTATCTTCAATAAATAGTGGAAAAACGTTCAAAAAAGGGGGGTGTTCCCGCCGGCGGAAAGGCGCGGCCGCGGAAGAGACGGACCCGTAAAACCCCGATCATACAGGATCGGATCCGGGCGGTACTGCTTACGGTGGCTTTGATAGGCCTGGCCCTTACGATTTCCGCCGTAACGATTACCCTTCGGTCCATGGCGCCGGAGGAAGGGGTCTCCGCGGGCCCGCCGCTCCCTCCCCAAGAAGGGGCGGCGGAGGAAACCGCGGCCCCCGTTCCTCCGGCGGAGCGGGCCCGGGAACCGCCGGAGGCCGCCCCTCCCCGGCCGGCGCCCCAGGGGTCCCCTGAGCCTCCGGCCAGGCCCCCCTCCGGGGGGCCGCCGGGTAACCGGGTCCCCTCCATCCGGCCGGAACCGGGGAAGGCCGACCCGCCGGAACCTGCCAAGCCCCCTTCGCCGCGGCCGGCGGTCCCCGCGGAACCGGCCGGGACCGCTCCGGCTGCTCCCGGGGCCCCTCCGCCGGAGCGGCCGGAGCCCGTCCGCCCGAGGGTCCTGGTTTTTCTCATCGACGACGCGGGGAACAACCTTACGGAGCTGGACCCCTTCCTCCGTTTTTCCGGCCCCCTCACCATAGCGGTACTGCCGGGGCTTCCCCAGTCCGCCGAGGCCGCCCGGCGCGTCCGGGCCGCGGGTAAAGAGGTGTTCCTCCACCAGCCCATGGAGGCCCTGGGGGGCCAAAACCCGGGCCCCGGGGCGATCTACACGGGGATGGATGCCGGGGAAATCCGGAACATTGTGGAGCGTAATTTACGGGAGATAGGCCCGGTGGCGGGGATGAACAATCACCAGGGCTCAAAGATAACCATGGACCCGGGGATCATGGAGATCATCCTTACCCTGTGCCGGGAACATGGGATATATTTTTTGGATTCAAGAACTACCGCCGACACGGCGGCGCCCGCGGTTGCGAAGCGTATGGGAATAAAGATTGGGGAGCGCGATGTGTTTTTAGACAATATACAGGAAAAGGCCGCCATGATCCGGTATGTCCAGGATGGACTCAGGCAGGCGGACCTCAAGGGCTCGGCGGTGATGATAGGACATACCTGGTCTTCGGAGCTTGCCGAAACCCTGGAGGAACTCTACCCCGATCTGGTGGAGCAGGGGTATTCTCTTTCGACCATATCCCGGTTCATGATGGGCAAAGAGCGTATGGAAGAATTATGGTAAAATGGGTACATGAATATCTTAGGAATCGAATCCTCCTGTGACGAATGTGCCGCGGCGGTTGTGGAGGACGGGAAAACCCCCTTATCCAACGTGGTGGCCACCCAGATACCGTTTCACGCGGTCTATAACGGGGTGGTCCCCGAAATAGCAAGCCGCAAACATACCGAGTGGATCTACGCCGTGGTCAAGGAAGCCCTGGATACGGCCGGTACCGGCCCCGGCGGTATCGACGGGGTAGCCGCTACGGCCCACCCGGGACTGCTGGGCTCCCTCCTTGTGGGGTTGAGTTTTGCCAAGGCCTTTGCCTGGGCCCGGGATCTCCCGTTTATCGCAGTGGATCATATGCTGGCCCACCTCTACGCCTGCCAGCTGCGCTATAACCCGCCCCATAACCCGGCCTCCGGCGCCCCGAGCCAGCCTGAAACCGGGGGCGTGGCATACCCCTTCCTGGGGCTCCTCGTTTCCGGGGGGCACAGCATTATCTGCCGGGTGGATGATTTTGACGATATTACCGTCCTGGGAACCACCATTGACGACGCCGTGGGGGAGGCCTTCGATAAGGTATCGAAATATTACGGATTCGGCTATCCCGGCGGGGCCGCCATCGATAAGCTGGCCCAAACCGGCGATCCCGGGGCCTTCCGCTTCCCCATGCCCAACCTGTACAAGGGGGATCATCCCTATGATCTGTCCTATTCGGGGCTCAAAACCGCGGTGAGAAACCAATTGGAGCAATTCCGGATCAAAAAAGGCGCCCCCAGCCCCCAGGATATTGCCGCTTCTTTCCAAAAAACCGCGGTGGATATCCTGCTCAGGAGCCTTTTCCGGGCCGCAGAGGACACCAAGCTCTCGACCATCGTTGCCGGCGGGGGGGTGGCGGCCAACTCGTACCTCCGGCTTCGGCTGGCGGAACGGAAGGACCTCCGGTGCCTTTTCCCCCCCCTGGAACTCTGCGGAGATAACGGCGCCATGATCGCCGCCCTGGGGTACCGCTACCTGGCCCGGGGGGATCGTTCCCCCCTCAGCGTCACCGCCTCCGCCCGGGTGCGGGCCTTTAAACGGTCATATCCGTGAAGAGGGGGCGTTTTCCTTCAAAAACTACCGAAAGGCACGATTAACCCTGAACAAATTCCTTATTGACTTTGCATAGACGTGGGTATAATAATGATGGGGGGTGTTTCTAAAACCGCCTTGAATTTTGGTAGTTGCCCGGGAGGAATCATATGCATAAAATCATCATCAGTTTTGTTCTGCTGCTGACAGGCGTCCTTTGCTTCCCCCAACAGAGCCTTAAAATTATCGGCAGAATTCCCGAGCCCCATAGTGATAAAATTTCTCGAATCCAGGTGGGTGCATTCAAAACGCCGCATAACGCTGAAACGGCTTCCCGCAAATTAAAAAATGCCGGACTCCATCCGGTCCATGAAAATTACCGGGATTTTACCCGGGTACTCCTTACCGGCATCAGGGCGTGGAATATGCCGGTGGTATTAAAAACCATTGAATTGCTGGGGTTTAACGAGGCGTGGATCACGGAAGATCGGAACGCCGCCCCGCAGAGGGAGTTTCTGATCGATCCGGATGCGTTTTACGGCGAAATGAGCGGACCGCCCCCGGGGAGAACGGAAACGCCAAATTACCCCCCCCGCGCAGGATCGGTCTGAGGACCGCAGCAATAATCCCGAAGAGGAGGCCTTTCCTCCCCCAAACCCCATCGCGGATCCCGGCTATTATACGCTCATGGCGGGCGAAACCAAAACCATCCGGCTCGACGCCGGAGCGGGGGCCCGGGGAATA
>JAISOR010000226.1 GCA_031275535.1 Treponema sp.
GGACCCTCCGGGGGGTCCCCTATGGCTTTTCCACGGACAGGACCCCCGGTAATTTTTTCACCGTAGCGGTGACTTCCCTCTAATGTATCCCGAATAAGCGGTGAACGCTTTTGCATGGATTTTTTTTCAAAATACTGGACTTTTTTTATAAAATATGTTTACTTTTACGGAATTCTCTATATAATAATGGTCAAATGAGCCTCCGTCCTAAAGCCCCTCCCGGGCCGGCGGGAGGGTTCCTGGGTATTAGACCCCATGGCGAATAAAATAGAAGGGGGTGTTTCCCCATGCGGATTACAACACGAGGTCGTTACGCGCTTCGGGCATCACTGGCCTTGGCGAGGCTGGGAAAAGACGGGTCTCCTGTGTCCATTAATAATCTGTCCGAAGAGGAAAATATCTCCTCCGTGTTTTTAGAACAGATATTCTTCAAGCTAAGAAAGGCGGGGATCGTCTCCTCGGTCCGGGGTCCCGGGGGGGGCTTCTGTTTTGCCCAGCCCCTGGATCAGCTGACCATAAAACAAATCCTCGACGCTGCCGGAGAAGAGCTGAACCTTACTACCTGCGATAAGCATAAAGAGGATTGTCCGCGGATAGGCACCTGTCTTACCCATAGTATATGGATGGAAGTAACGGACCTGGTTAATAACTTTTTCAGCAGTATTACCCTGGCCTCTATTCTTGAAAAAAATAACATAGATTTGTAGTATCCTTATTATATAAGGAGAAACAAAATGGGGCAGCGTATACCGGATCGAGGGGCCTATCAAAAGGTAGTCAACGCCTTCCGCAGGCAGCGTCAGGGCGCTACGGTGGCGGATATTGTGGCTAAGACCGCGCTGCCCCTCAGAACCGTCCGGGAGTTGGTCCCCCTGGCTGCGGATGAGTATTCCGCCCGCCTGGAGGTGACCGAATCCGGGGAAATCCGCTATTCCTTTCCCCGGGGATTCACCAGTAAATACCGTGGCTTTTGGGCGGGATTGCGGAAATGTACGGAGGCCTTCAAAACGGGGGTCCGGACCGTCGCGGCCGTGGTTTTCAAGGTCTGGATCATGGGGATGCTCGTAGGGTATTTCGTCCTTTTTATGCTCATCGCCCTGGCGGCCCTGATGCTCTCCGTGGCGGGTTCCGCCAATTCAAACAACCGTTCTTCCCGGAGGGACAGCGGCGGCGGCATGTTTCTGGCCTCGGGGATCTTCAACATGATTATCCGTATATGGTTCTATTCCGAGCTGACCCGGTCCATGGACCGCCGGTACTACGGGAGCCCGGCCTCCCCCCGGCCCAGGGGCCGTCCCCTGCACAGGGCGATATTTTCCTTTGTTTTTGGCGACGGGGACCCCAACGCGGACTGGGCTTCCCGGGAAAAACAGGGGGTCATCGCCTATATACAGGCCAACCGGGGGCTTATTTCCCTGCCCGAATTTATGGCCCTTACCGGCCTAAGGGCGGAGGTCGCGGAGGAGCGGATCACATCCTACTGCGCCGAATTCGGGGGAATGCCCGAGGCCACCGAAGACGGGACCGTGGTATACCGTTTCGACGAACTCCTCCTCCGGGCGGACCCCCAAAACCGGTCCTTTCCGGGTCTTTCGGCCCCCTTAAAGGGGCTTGTGGCCTTTTCGTCGAATCCCAAAAAGATGAATATCTGGTTCAGTGTGATCAACGGCGTTAATCTGATCTTCGGAGGATATTTTCTGTTTAACGGCCTTAACGCCGGGCATATCCTTACCCAGGCCCATTTTGAAGCCAGTTCCTACCTTTACGGGGTAACCTATGTCCTTTTTTCCCAGTTTATCAGCAATCCCCTGCCCCTCATCATCCTGGGTTTGGGGCTCATCCCCCTGGCCTTCTCCTTCCTTTTCTGGCTCATCCCCGGCCTCCGTTATCTGGGAACGGAGAAGCGCAACGAAAACATCAAGCTGGAAAACCTGCGCAAACACGGATACCGCCGGATATGGGAGACCCCGGGGGGCATAAAAGCCGGGGATATTAATCCCCAGGCCGCGGAATGCCGGCCTAAGGACATGGCCGCCGCCCAGGATCGGGTGATCAAGGAAATGGGGGCCCATGCGGTCCCCGAGGTCGCCTTGGATGAACGGGGAGAAACGGTTTACGTCTTTACGGAACTGGAACGGGAAAAGCGGGCCCTGGAAAAATACCGCGCCTCCATAGACAGCCGGGCCTCGTCCCTGGGAGAAACCGTCTTCGACAGCGACGGTTCCGTGTAGCCTTTACAAGGTATTAGGGCCCAAAAAGGGCGGATAATTCTATGGTCAGGCCCGGGAGCGCCGCGGATTCGGCGGTATCGTTTTTGCGGTAGGACTGCATGATATACCGGCCGCCGTTCAGGCGGTATGCGCCGATGTGTTTGTTTTCCGGATCCACCATCCAGTATTCCTTTACCTGCGCTTCCAGGTAGAGCTTGAGCTTAAGGTTCATTTCAACCGCCGTATTGGAGGGCGAAAGGATCTCCACGACCATATCCGGAGCGCCCCGGCAGCCTTCGGGGCCGAGTTTTTTGGGATCGCAGACGACAACCAGATCCGGCTGAACTACCGTATCGTCGCTTTCATCTTCTTCGTAAAAAAGCCGCACGTCAAAGGGGGCCGCAAAGACTTCGCAGGGTTTTTCTTTAAGAAAGATGTACAATTCACCCGCCAGGGTCATTACTATCCGTTGATGAGCCGTATTAGGGGCGGCCATGGCATAGGCTTCGCCGTATATAAGCTCAAAGCGCTCGCCTTTTCTTAGTTCCCATGATTTATAATCGGCATAGGTAAATTTCCGCTTTTCCCTTTCGTTGTGGGCAGCATCGGCCATAGGTTCTCCCCCTCTCAGACGATAGCAAAAACTGCGGGAAAAAGCCAGTCCCACACCTCACACTCCACTCTCTCTTTCTAAGGAAACAGGAAGTCCTCCGTTTCCCGCAGGATGGTGTTGAAATCCGAAAAGCTGGTCCTGGTTTGGGGCAGGGACCGGAGGAAAAATTGGCCGTACCGTTTATGGAGGATCCGGCTGTCCAGAACCGCCACCACCCCGTGATCGCTGGAACGGCGCATAAGCCGGCCAAAGCCCTGCTTAAACTTCATCACCGATTCGGGGAGGGACAGTTCCATAAAGGGATTGCCCCCCAGCCGTTCCAGGGCTTCGCAGCGGGCCTCGAACACGGGTTCGCTGGGGGTCCTAAAGGGGAGCCGGCAGAGGATCACCAGCCGCAGGGTATCCCCCGGGGCGTCCACCCCTTCCCAGAAGGAATCGGTGGCAAAGAGTACGCTGGATTCGTCGGAGAGGAAGCTCCGCAGAAGCCGGCTCCGGTCGTCATCCCCCTGTTTCAGGCAGCGGATCCCCAGGGCTTCCAGTTCGGGAACCGCGGCCGCGTAGGCGCTCCTCAGGGCTTCGTAGGAGGTAAAGAGGACCAGGGCGGAGCCCCCGGCGCATCCCGCCAGGCGGGACACCGCCCTATCCACAAAGGCCCGGTAGGGCTCCTGATCCGGGAGGGGCGCGTCCCGGGGAACCGCCAGGAGTACCGCCTGGGCATAGGGAAAGGGGGAGGGAAACTGCCCCGACAGGATCTCCCGCCCGGCCAGGCCCAGCCCTGAACGGCCCATCCAATAGGCAAAGGAGCCGGGAGAGGCCTCCCCGTCCCCGCCTCCTCCCACGGTAAGGGTGGCGGATACGCAGATCACCGTCTTGTTAGGCTCGAAGAGGGCCTCCTTAAGGGATGGGGCCACATCGATGGGGGTTGCCGTAAACCGCGCCCAATCGCCCCCGGCCCGGGAGGCGCCGCTGTGCCGCTCTATCCACATCACCTCCGCGGGCCGTTCCTGGTATTCCATAAAAGCGGCGCATACGGATCCAATGGCCTCCAGCCGCCGGAGTACGCCCTTGATCTCCCAGACCGTGGGATCATCCTCCACATCGGGCCGCATATCTTCCAGCATGTCCCGGATGATCCCCCCCAGGGCGCTTATCCGCTTCCGCAGATCCAACAGATGGGGGATCAGGGCTGCGGCGATAAGCTCCTCCCTGGGGGGGCTAAGCCGGAAGACCCCCTCGGCCTGGCAAAGCCCCAGGGCGGCCTCATCCAGGGCGTCGGCCGCGGCCCGGATTCCCTCCACCGCCCCGGCGCCTTCGTCGAGTTTCTCCTCCTGGGAAACCAGGGCCGCCAGGCGGATCAAGAGGCCGGCCTGCCGGGCCCGGCGTTTCCGGTAGAGCCGCCCCAACTGCCGGTAGATCCCCGGGCGGCTAAAGTCCCTGGAGAAAAAGGAGGTGGCCGCCCCTTCCACCGTATGGGCCTCGTCGATGATGATCCTCGCATAGGGGGGCAGGATCACCGTATTATCGTAGCCCGCGCCTTCGTTCCGGGCCGCCAGATCCGCAAAGAGGAGGTGGTGGTTCACCACCAGGAGCCGGGCGTCGGCGGCCTCCTTCCGCAGGGACAACACAAAGCACCGGTCCCGCTCGGGGCAGCGCATCCCCATGCAGAGATCCTCCTCGGAACAGACCCGGGACCAGAGCCCTTCGGAGGGCATAAAGGACAGGTCCGAGCGGCTCCCGGTTTTGGTAGTCTCCGCCCATTCCACCAGGGAGCGGATATCCTCATTTTCATCCTCATCCAAACTTGGTTCCCGGATGGCGTCTACCAGGCGGCGGCGGCAGAGGTAGTTTCCCCGGCCCTTAATAAGGACCACCTTGATTTTCTTATGCAGGGCCGAGGCTACCAGGGGGATATCCTTTTCATAAAGCTGCTGCTGCAGGTTGATGGTGGCGGTGGAGATGATGATCCGCTCATCATTGGCCAGGGCATAGCTCATGGCCGGCAAAAGATAGGCAAAGGACTTCCCTACCCCGGTCCCCGCCTCGGCGGCCACCAGGGAGTCTTCGTTAAAACCCCGGATAATAAGCCGCATGAGGCCAAGCTGGGACGGACGGGGTTCATAGGAACTGAGCCGCCGGGCAATGAGCCCCCCCTCTTCCAGGGCGGCGCAGATCCTCCGGGGGTCCAGTTTTGCGACGGCCCGCCGGCGGGTGGGTTCGGCCACCACGTAGATGCTCCGCACCTCGTTGTCTACGATGAAGGACCCTATCCCTTCCTCAGCGGCCCGGGAAGCTATGGCCAGGTCATTGTCGCTGGGGCTAAGGAAGCCCGAGGGATGGTTGTGGATCAACACATCGGGCAAGGGGGACCGCTCTTCGGGACATGCCGGCTGCGGCCCCTCTACAGACCGGGACCCGCCGGGGGCATCCTCAGGGGCCCCAAGGCTCCCCCGGTCCAAGCCGGAAAGCCAGGGCCGCAGGGCCAGAACCGAGTCCTCATTCCCCCTGGCCCGGACCCTGACCCGGACCACCAGGCCCTGATCGTCAAGATACCCCAGGGCAAAAACCTCATTCCCCCCGGCGTCCTCAATTTCCGCCCGGAGCTTCCCTACACATTCTTCTGATAACCGTTTTACCGCCTGCACCTTATGGGGAGCATAGCCCAAGGAAAGAAAATTTTCCAGCGCCGGTGAAGAAAAGCCAAAGGGAATTATAGGGAAATTTCACTTGACATTGAGTTATACCCGTGTTATACTATATGATATGAAAACAGCAATATCACTTCCGGATACATTGTATGAGAAAGCGGAGCAAACCGCCTTCTATATGGGTATTCCCCGAAGCCAATTATTTGCCATGGCCTTAGAGGAATTTATCTCCCGGCACAATGGTAAAATGATAACTGAAAAGATAAACGAAGTATACGAAAAAATCGATCAGTCCGAATTTGAGCCATATTTAACGGCAGGACTTGAACCGGTAAGGAATATGACAAAAAATGACACGTGGTGAAATATGGTGGGCAGATTATGGTATTCCTTACGGAAGTGAACCAGGATACAGGCGGCCTGTGATAATAATACAAAATGATTTTTTCAATAATAGCAAAATAAATACAACGATTGTAGTACCGCTATCAACAAATTTATTATTGGCTGATGTACCGGGGAATATATTCATAAACAAACAGGATTCAAAATTAACCAAAGATTCTGTGATTCTCGTATCGCAGACAGGTGTAATTGACAAAGAGCGGTTAAAGGAGAAAGTATCAAAGATAAGTAGAGAGATAATAGAAAAGATAGAAAATAATATGATGTTCATTCTTGGAATAAAGCCGATATAAAAAAACGACATCCCCACTCTCCACTCCCCATTCTTCATTCTTCACTCCCCCCCTCTCTTCTTCGCGTATCGGGAAAGGTACACAAAACGCATCAGGCGGCACTCAAAGGGGCTGATAGGCTTCACCGGGCCCCGGGCGGAAGCGGCGAAAGAGGCCATGCATTCCTTCTCCAGCACCAGCGCCGCCGCCGCGGCGTCCTCCCGGCTGCCCGCGCAGCAGAGGGCCCCCCGGCCTTTCAGCAGGACGGCGCTGCGGCCCCTCAGGGCCCGCACGAGCCGGGCCGGAGCCTTGTCCCCCTCCCCG
>JAISOR010000122.1 GCA_031275535.1 Treponema sp.
AATAGAGTTGTTCAGAAACTTCAGTTTCTGAACAACTTCCGCTAAAAACAGCAAAATGCGGAGCATTTTGCCAAGACTTGTTCGATAACCAACCGGGTTATCGAACAAGTCCAATATAAAAACCGCCGCCAGGATTCCCGGCGGTCGTCAGAGCCAAAGGGCCTACAAAACGCAGGCGGTAAAATGCCCCTCTTCCGCCTCCTTAAAGGGAATATCGGCCCCCAGGCAGGCGTCTTTCACCTGGGGGCAGCGGCGGGCGAAACGGCAGCCCGGCGGCGGTTCAATGGGGGAGGTTATTTCCCCCTTGAGGATCATCCGCCGGGCGCCGAAATCCGGGTCCGGCACGGGAATCGCCGAAAGCAGGGCCTGGGTGTAGGGGTGCAGGGGCCGTTCAAAAAGAACCGCCGCCGGGGCCTTTTCCACCATCTGGCCCAAATACATCACCAGAATATCGTTGGAAAGGTGTTTCACCACGGAAAGATCGTGGGTGATGAACAGATAGGTAAAGCCCAGCTCCTCCTGGAGGTCCTGCATCAGGTTGAGGATTTGGGCCTGGATGGAAACGTCCAGGGCGCTCACCGGCTCATCGCAGATGATAAGTTTCGGATGCAGGGCCAGGGCCCGGGCGATGCCGATGCGCTGCCGCCGCCCGCCGTCCAGTTCGTGGGGATAGGTGTTGATAAGCCGGGCGGCCAGGCCCACCATCTCCATCAGTTCCAGCGTCCGGCGGCGGAGCCCTTCCCGGTCCCGGGGGGAAAAAAGCTTTTGGATGATCAGGGCCTCCCGGATCGTTTCGCTCACCGTCATCCGGGGGTTCAGGGACGCGAAGGGGTCCTGAAAAATAATCTGCATATCCCGGCGCAGGGCCTTCATCTGGTTTTTGTCGTAGCCGAGGATGTTAAAGCCCTCAAAAAAAACCCTCCCCCCGGTGGGCTCCTGGAGCCGGAGTATGGCCCGGCCCAGGGTGCTTTTTCCGCAGCCCGATTCGCCCACCACGCCCAGGGTTTCCCCTTTCCGAACCGTAAAACTCACGTCGTCCACCGCGTGAAGCATTCCGGCGGGGGTGGAAAAATATTTTTTCAGGCGATCCACCCGGAGCAGTTCGCCGGTATCCGCCGCCATCAGCGCGCCTCCCCTGAGGCCGGTTCCCCCGCCGGCGGAAGGCCGGTTTGGGCGTACACGCACCGCACCTGGCGCCCCCCGCCGGCGTCGATCAGGGGCGGCGGCGAAAGGGCGCAGGAACCGGCGGCGTAGTTGCAGCGGGGATGGAATTTGCACCCCCGCGGCAGGCTGGTGGGGTCCGGCATAAGCCCCTTGATCGATTTCAGCCGCCGCACCTCTTTGGCGAGGCTGGGGATGGACCCCAAAAGGCCGATGGTATAGGGGTGTTTGGGGTTTTTGAAAATATCCCGGAGGCTCCCGTATTCCACAATTTCACCGGCGTAAATAATCGCCACCTGATCGCAGTTCTGGGCCACCACCCCCAGATCGTGGGTAATAAGCAGCATGGAGGTATGGAGCTTCGCCTTGAGGGATCGGATCATGTCCAGCACCTGGGCCTGAATCGTAACATCCAGGGCGGTGGTGGGTTCATCGGCAATAAGCAGTTTCGGGTTGCAGGCCAGGGCGATGGCAATGATCACCCGCTGTTTCATCCCCCCGGAAAACTGATGGGGGTACTCCCGCATCCGGTCCCGGGAAATTCCCACCATCTCAAGCATATCCGCGGCCATGGCGGCGGTCTCCCGGGGGTTCATTTTGTTGTGGGTCCGAATTACTTCAATAATCTGATCCCCCACGGTCATCACCGGATTCAGGCTGGTCAGGGGGTCCTGAAAGATCATGGAAATTTTATTCCCCCGGATGGAACGTTTTTTCACCTCGCTCATCTTCAATAAGTCCTGCCCCTCAAAGATCACCCGGCCGCCGCATATTTCCCCGGGAGGGTCCGGGATAAGCCCCATGATCCCCCGGGCCAGCGTCGTTTTTCCCGCCCCCGTTTCCCCCACCAGCCCCAGGGTGTGCTGTTCCTTCAGGGACAAACTTACCCCGTTCAGGGCTTCCACAACCCCCTCGTCCGTTACATACCGGATAACCAGGTCTTCAATCCTGAGCAGCTCCCCGGAATCCACGGATACCGCCGTATCCGCCGCTTCCCGCGCCATGTCCATATCCGCCGCCTTCAGGTTTTCAGCCTCGGGTCCAAAGCATCCCGGAGGCCGTCCCCCAGCACGTTGAGGGCCAGGATGGTCAGCATGATGCCAAGTCCGGGAATGACCGTAATGTGCCAGCCGTCCCGGATGTACGAGCGGGCGCCGGAAAGCATGGAGCCCCACTCGGGGGTGGGGGGCTGTATGCCCAGGCCCAGAAAGGAAAGCCCCGCGATGGAAAGAATCGCCCCCGCCACGCCCAGGGTGGCCTGGACAATCAGAGGCGCCATGGAATTGGGAATGATGTATTTAAAAATGATCCTGAAGTCCCCCGCCCCCAGGGCCCGGGCGGCCTCGATAAATTCCTGTTCCTTGATGGTCAGCACCGAGGCCCGCACCGTCCGGGCGAAGGTGGGAATATAGGATATGGCGATGGCGATAAGCACGTTGACCAGGCTTGTCCCCAGGGCCGCCACAATGGCGGTGGCCAGAAGCATGGAAGGGATGGCCAGAAGAATGTCCATAAAGCGCATAATCGAGTTATCCGCCACCTTCCCGTAATAGCCCGCCAGGGCGCCCAAAATTCCCCCCAGAACGGTGGATATGACAATAGCCGCGGTCCCCATAAACAGGGAATACCGCACCGCCCAAAGCATCCGAAACAGGATGTTCCTGCCGAATTCATCAAGACCTAAGGGGTATTGGGCGCTGGGCCCCTGAAGCCGGAGCCTGAGGCTCTGCTTGATCACATGGTTATTGTAAAAAGACTGCCCCCCGGCAAGATCAATAACAAGGGTCGCCACCGCGATAAGAAAAAGCAGAACGAGGAATCCCAGCCCCGTCAGGGCCAGCTTGTTTTTTTTCAGCCGCCGCCACACCTCGCCCCAAAGGGACCGCTGCCGGGTATTGTTCATGACGCCGCTCCCGCCGCGGCTTTTTTCATAAAAATATTTTTGACCGGGGAACTTTTATACTGGGATTTTATCCGGGGGTCCACAAAGGCATAGATAATATCCACCGCCAGATTCACCACGGAAAACATGATCGCCAAAAAAAGAACCGCCCCCATGACCATGGGAATATCCTTGCGGGTGATGGAATCCACCATCAGCCGCCCCAGGCCGGGCCAGGAAAAAACCGTTTCCGTCAGCATGGCGCCCCCCAGAAGCTGACCGAACTGGAGGCCCACCGCGGTAATGATGGGGATAAGGGCGTTTTTGAACATATGCATCCGGGTAACTTCCTTTTCGGTGATCCCCTTGGAACGGGCGGTAAAGATGTAGTCCTGCCGGATAACCTCCAGCATGGAGGACCGGGTCATCCTGACCACCGTGGCGGCAACGCCGGTGCCCAGGGTGATGGCGGGAAGCACGATGCTCCGCAGCAGGGGGAAAAAGCCCGATCCCATGCCCTGGGAGGGAAGCCACCCCAGCTTGAGGGCGAAGAGGAGGGACAACAGCAGGCCCAGCCAGAAATTCGGCATGGAAAC
>JAISOR010000275.1 GCA_031275535.1 Treponema sp.
CATAATAGGGTTGCCAATCGACAGCTTTCCCCGCTCTTTTTGCATATAGGTAAAAGCAAATGCTGTTGCCCTGATATCAAGTGGAAACACCTGAGCCCCTGGGGGAGGAGGCTGTGTGTTATTTTGACATAGGCAAAAGGGCTATTTTGATACATGTGTGTATTTTTGATGCGGTATTGATTTTTCGGAGATTACCGGCACCCCAAAAGGAGCCGGGGATATGACACTCCGGCGGGTAGGATGTTCTAACTCTTTATATTATAAATAATTAGCATTTTTTAAAAATATTGAAAATTTTGCCCCTTTAAGGGCAGACTTGGCACGGATATTGCTTTTATATAGATGTGGATGTGAAGGACCTTAGTCCGGGGGACCAAAAGGAAACCGGATAAAGGATGCCGGAGATCCTAAAAATTAATTCAATAGTAAGGAGAGAAAATATGAAAGCAGTAACTTTGTATCGTCCTGTAACCATCGAGAAGGCCCTGGATGACTTTGACCGGTATATGGAGTCCTTCTTTGGGGAATCCCCTCTGTCGCCCGCCTTTAGGACCAGCGGCCAGGTACCGGCGGTGGATATCCGGGAAACCGGGAGCGCCTACATACTGGATGCCGAGCTGCCGGGCTATGAGGAAAAGGCAATCGAGGTCCATGTGGACAATGGGGTCCTCACCATCGAATCCAAAAAGGAAGAGAAGACGGAAAAGAAGGATGAGAATTTTATCATCCGGGAACGCCGGAGCGATTCCTTCAGCCGCGCCTTCAAGCTGCCGGAGAACGCCGATCCCGAGGCTATTTCGGCGACCTTCAAAAACGGCCTTCTGAGCCTGGAAATTAAGAAACGGGCGGAAACGAAGAAGCGGATCATCCAGATAGGAAGCTAAAAGAAAACCGGTAAGGGTGCTTACCGGGAGCTTTCATCCCCTCGATGAAAGGCGAGGGTGGGAACGGAGCGTGCCGTCAACAGGCTCCTGCCACCCTCGCTTTTTTTATCCCCATTTTTGGAAACCCAATAGGGGTTTCCGGAGATGCCCTAAAGTCCTAGATCCTTTCCTATAAGAATTACCTTGATTCTGCCCGCGGGTTTACAAAGCCGGGTGGTGACAATGAATGAACAGATTGAATCTGCGGAGCCGCAATTCCCACAGCTCCCGGTCTCGCTGCAGGGGGCCTTAAGGCTGGGGAAACGTTGCATGTTCAGGGGCGCCGCAATGGTCCGGGCCCGGATCAGGGCGTCCTCCGGGGTTTTGACCACCTTGTTCATCCCCGCAAGGATGATTACCTGCCGGGGGCCAAAGGTCATGGCCGCCACCCGGTTGCCGTTTCCGTCAATATTCACTAACTGGCCGTCTTCGCTGATGGCGTTGGTCCCCGAAAGGTAGGTATCGCATAACAGGGCCTGCCGCATTATTTCAGTCCGCTCCGCCGGATCCTTCCCCCTGTCCCGGTTCAAAACCCGGTAGCCCCGTTCCTCCGCCAGCCTGGTCAAGCCCAGGGCTTCCACCGTCAGGGATCCGCCCCAGGAAACCGTATGGTCCCGGGGGATCAGGGAGAAGGCTTGCTCTATGGCCCCGGCGGGTTCATCAAAGTACCACGCCTCAAAGTGCCGGTTTTGCAGGGCCCTTACGACCCGGGGGCCCAGCTTTTGATCCCGCAGGGCATAGAATTCCTTACTCATACCGGCATTCTACCATTCACCGTATCCCGCCATGGTATCCCGGAGAAAATAGGCGCTGTCCTTGGGTATCCGTTTCTGGTCACTATAATCGACATAGACAATACCAAACCGCTTGGAGTATCCGCGGGCCCATTCAAAATTATCCAAAAAGGACCAGATAAAATAACCCTTAAGGTTGATCCCCTCTTCAATAGCCTCCGTACAGACCTTAAAGTGCCGTTGCAGGTATTCGATCCGTTCCCGGTCGTGGACCCTGCCATCGGGCTCCACATAATCCAGCCGGGCGCAGCCATTTTCGGTGATGTAGATGGGAAGCCCCGGAGCCCCGTAGACGGCCGCGGAAACTTCCTGGATCCAGGCAAGCTGCCGTTTCAATCCGCCCGGCACCACGGGCCAGCCCATATCGGTGACCTCCTGCCAGGAGGGCTTATTGCCGTACTTAAACCGGGCTTTGGGGTCAAAGGCTACCGCATCCTCAAAGTAATAATTCATCCCCATAAAATCTATCTTCCCGGCGATAAGATCCAGGTCTCCCTTTTGGACCGGAAAGCTAAAACCAAAGTCTTTGGTGACGATTTCAGGATACCCCTTTCCCATCACCGGCTGGACAAAGACCTCGGAACCAAAGGCCCGGGCGGTGGCGGCGGCTTTTATGTCCTTCTTCCGGGCCGTGGCGGGCCGGGGGGTGCTGAGATTCCAGGTAATTCCGATGGGGGCCTTGAGCCCGGTCTCCCGGTAGGCCCGGAGGATCATACCGTGGGCAAGGTTGACGTGGTGGATCGCCCGGAGGGCAAGATTAAAATCCCTAATTCCCGGTGCATGGACCCCCTCGTCATAGCCCAGGTATGCGACGCACCAGGGTTCATTGATGGTTATCCATTGATCAACACAATCCCCCAATTCGGCGAAACAGACCTTGGCATATTCGGTAATGGCGTCGCAGATAAACCGTTCCGGCCAGCCGCCCCGGTCCTGGAGAGTCTGGGGCAGATCCCAGTGGTACAGGGTCGCGCAGGCCTTTAGGCCCTGCTTGTGCAGTTCGTCACAGAGGGAGCGATAATAGGCAATCCCCTGGGGGTTGGTTTTGCCGGTTCCTCCGGGGATTATCCGCGGCCAGGCAATGGAGAAGCGGTAGGACTGAAAACCCAGTTCCGCCATCAGGGCGATATCTTCCTTATACCGGTGGTACTGATCGCAGGCCACATCCCCGTTTTCGCCGGCATAGACCGCCCCGGGCCTGCGGGC
>JAISOR010000019.1 GCA_031275535.1 Treponema sp.
AAGGAAGGGGGAAATTTTCCGAAAAGGGCAACCCGTCATTCTTAAGGGTGGTGAAAGTTCTCGATAATTTGGGCTTCCGTCTCAGTGTGGAACAAAAAGCATCCGCATAGGGCCCTCCAATCGTTCAGAGAAATTTAACATTTAGAAACCTCTCCTATAGTTCGCTCCTTTTTTTACCGATAGGGAAAAAGGAGGGTTCTATAGTGGGTAAGCGTTTTTTGGGGGTCCTGTGCCTGGCGGGTTTGTGTATTATGCCGGTTTGGGCCTCGACCGTTTCTTTTTTGGTGATAGAGACGGGACTGGGGGAGGAAAGTCCTGCCAACGAATCCTCGACCCTTTGGGAAACCGCGCTGATGGACGTGTTCTTCGATACGGGCCATATCGTCAGTAATGCGCCGGTATTGCGGCTCCCGGAAAAGCCGGCCCAGGAATTTCCCGAGGAAGCCCGGGTGGACTTTAACGAGGCCCTTAGCGGCGGGGCCGAATTTTTCATCATTGCCCTCCTGGATTACCAGGGAAACCCCCAGGGGGAGCGCCCTAAACCCCGGAACGTTTCCCTTAGGATCTTCAGGATTAGGCCCTATCAGGTTTTATTTAAACAGGACTATTCCGGGGGGGTCACGGTTTCGGCGGAGGAAGAACTAGCCGGCGCAAAAAGCGTGGCCCGGACGATAACAGGCCATTTGAAAGATTGAAAAGATAAAAGGATAGGTATGATATGAAAAAAATTCGGATCATGGCGCTGGCCCTAATCACGGTCTTGGTATGTATCGGCGCTTCCGTATGGGAAGGGGCCGCGGCGGTGGCTTCCAACGGAGAACTGCCCGAGGGGGGATACTATGCGGCGACCAATTCTTTTCCCCGGAATACGGTGGTGGATGTTACCAATCTCGAAAACGGAAAAAGCATCCGGGTTATTGTAGCCTCCGGCCTGGAGTCTCCGGGCCTCTTAGCCATGCTCTCCCGGGACGCCGCCGGCGCGATAAGCTTACCGAGCCGATCCATAGGCCGGATTCGGATGACCCAGCCTTCGGACCCGGTAGCCTTTTCCCGGTTCACCGAGGGCCGCGAATCCAGTGGGGACCCGGATCACGATCCCCGGGCGGCGGTGAATTCAAACGTCCTGCCGGAAGACCTGCTCTCCCGGGATGCCGCCGGGGAACCGGCCCCCGGAGCTGTGGCCGAAACAACCCCGGACCCCGGGGCCGATTCCCGGGAAGCTATACCGGAACCGGCCCCCGGTACTATGGCCGAAACAGTTCCCGGCCCTGCGGCCCCGGCTTCCCGGGAAGCCGGCCCGGAAGGTATGGCCGAAGCGGGGCCGGAAGTGTCCAGCCCTCCTGCTTCCGAACCGGATGCCTATGCCCCCCTGGCGGAGGTTCCTCCGGGGAACGGGGCCGAGGAATCCGGCGCCGGAAACCTGCCGGCATACCCGGAATGGTTTGCCGAAGACCCCCTCCCGCCGGCGGAGGAGCCGGGCCCCGAACCAGGACCGGAATATCCAAGGGCCCCCGGGTATCTCCCGGACGAAAGGATAGTGGATATTCCCGAGGCCTATGAACCCCCGGCGATCTCTTCCCGGGATGACTCCATCATTCCCGAACCGGCGCCGATCTGGGTATATTCTGAGGAAAACGCCGACGCTTCGGAACTTTCCGGCCTCCCGGAAAGCGCCGAACCGGCCCCCGGATTAACTGAACCGGAGGATCTTTTACCCGAAACGAGTTTTCCCGGAGAAGTCCTGGCAGAATCAAATGAAGAATCCCTGTTGATACCCTGGGAAAATTACGACCTGTCCCTGGTTCCGGCGGAGGAGCGGCCGCCCGAGCCGCCCGCCGATGGCCTTCCGCCGGACGCGGAAATAGCCCCCATCCCCGGAGGCCCCGTGGCGGAGCCGCCCATCCGGGAACCCCAAACGGGGGAACCCTATATAGGGGAACCCTATATGGATCCGGACTCATTCATCGGGCCCATAGAAGGGGCCGCCCCGGCTGAGGAACCGGGAGCGGCGGCGGGACCCGCACCGGAACCGGCGGGGTATCTTCCGGCGGTTTTTTCCGTACCGGTGATTAGCCGGTTAGAACAGGGTAAATACTACCTGCAACTGGCGGCCTTTAGCAGGACCGAATCGGTGGAACAGGAACTATCCAAGATCGACAAAGTCTACCCCCTGGCGATCCAGCCCGGCGGCAGCCCGGAGCGGCCCCTGTACCGCATCCTCGTAGGGCCGGTAAACCTGGGAGAGAGCGGAGCCCTGCTGCAGCGCTTTAAAGGAAAGGGCTGGGGAGACGCCTTTATCAGGAACGGAAGCTAGGGCAGATAAAAATCAGGGCAAAAAAGCCTTGACTCTTTATCCGGGATACATCACAGGATCCTCTTCTCAGCGCCCGTGGCAGAACTTGTACTTCTTTCCGCTGCCGCAGGGGCAGGGATCGTTCCGGCCTACCTTGGGGTAGGCCCTGACCACGGTGGCCGCTTCGGGCTCCGAGCGGGCGGAGGGGCCCGCGGGCCTGCCGCCGCTTCCTTTTCCCGCAGAGCCGCCGGCAAAGGCGCCGATGCTGCCATGGTTGGCGGACTGGACCGTGGCTGAGGACCGGCTGCGGGTTTCCCGTTCCCCCGCGGCCTGGATCCGGACCAGGTGTACCCTGGATGCGATTTCCCCGCGGATGGTGTCTATCATGGTATCGAAGATCTGGAAGCCCTCGAGTTTGTACTCGGTAAGGGGATTCTTCTGTCCGTAGCTCCGCAGATAGACCGCTTCCCGCAGACCCTCCATGTTTTCCAGATGATCCAGCCACTTCCGGTCTATGGACTGGAGGTACTGCATCCTGATATAGGAGTTCAGGTTATCTTCCCCAATCAGGGCCGCCTTATCGGCAATGTCCCGTTCCAGGTCCGCCTTAATCCGGGCTGCCAGGGCCTCAGGGTCCTCTTTCTCCCCGGCTTCCGTCATCCGCAGGAGATAGCCGAACTTGTCCTTGAAATAGGCGCTTAATTCCTTAAAGGCCTCCCCGCTCTCCCGGCGGGCGGCGGCCCGGTATTGCTCCAGAGCTTTCGCAATCATATCTTCGGTGGCCTCATTCACCCGGACTTTAAGATTGGCATCCAGGAGGATGGCGTCCCGCTGCTCGTAGATAAACTTTCGCTGCTGGTTAAGGACATCATCGTATTCCAGGAGATGTTTCCGTATCTCAAAGTTCCGTTCCTCCACCTTTTTCTGGGCCTTCTCGATGCTCTTGTTCAGCCAGGGATGATAGATGGGTTCCCCCGCCTCCATGCCGATTCTGGACATCAGGTTTTTGATATTGTCCCCGCCAAAGAGGCGCATAAGATCATCATCCATGGAAATGAAGAATTTGGACTTCCCCGGGTCCCCCTGGCGGCCGGAACGGCCCCGGAGCTGGTTGTCGATCCGCCGGCTTTCGTGGCGCTCGGTGCCGATCACATAGAGCCCCCCCAGGGATTTGACCTCCTCATAATCCTTTTTCCATTTTTCATATTCCTCCGCGAAAATGGCCGCGTCTTTCTTCGGATCCGCGTCGGCGCCGGCCCGCTTCCGGGCCCGGTGTTCGGGGCTGCCCCCGAGCTTTATATCCGTGCCCCGGCCGGCCATGTTGGTGGCAATGGTAACCGCCCCCTTAGCCCCGGCCTCGGCGATAATCACCGCTTCCCGGGCGTGGTTCTTGGCGTTCAGCACTTCGTGGCGGATCCCCCGGCGGATAAGGAGGGTGGAGATCTTTTCCGATTTTTCAATGGATACGGTTCCTACCAGCATGGGCTGGCCCTTCTTATAGGCCGCCTCAATTTCGTCGCAGAGGGCCTTGTACTTTTCCCCCTCATTGAGGTAGACCACGTCGTCCTCGTCGGAGCGGATCACCGGGAGGTTTGTGGGGATCACCACCACGTCCAGGTTATAGATCTTGCTGAATTCCACCGCCTCGGTATCGGCGGTGCCGGTCATGCCGGAGATTTTATCGTAGAGCCTAAAGTAGTTCTGAAAGGTAATGGTCGCCAGGGTACGGTTCCGCTGGGCTATCTTGATCCGTTCCTTGGCCTCAATGGCCTGGTGGAGCCCGTCGGAGTAACGCCGGCCATAGAGGATCCGGCCGGTAAACTCATCCACGATCTGCACCTGCCCTTCCTGGACCACATAATCCACATCGATATGAAAGAGTTTATGGGCCCGCAGGGCCTGGGTAAAATAGTGGAGATATTCAAAGTTCTCCTCATCCACAATGGCCCCTTTGATAAGGTTCCGTTTTTGTAAAATTTCCTCAATCTTGGCAAGCCCCGCGTTGCTAAAGGAAATGCTCTTGTTTTTTTCGTTGAGCTTGTAATCCCCAATGACCTCTTCCCCCTGGGCCTCGTCGGGGTACTCGCCGTCCGCCTTTTTCTGTATCTCCGTTAGGGACCCCAGGAGCTTGTCCACCTCGGCGTACTTAAAGGTATCGTCCTCGGCGGCCCCGGAAATGATCAGGGGCGTCCGGGCTTCGTCGATAAGGATGGAGTCGATTTCGTCCACCACGCAGAAGTTGTGTCCCCGCTGGACCCGGCCGCCCAGATCCCAGCGCATATTGTCCCGGAGATAATCAAAGCCAAACTCGTTATTGGTCCCATAGGTAATGTCGCAGGCATAGTTCTGCTTCCGCCGTTCATTGTCCATATCCGAGAGGATGGTCCCAACGGTAAGCCCCAGGTAACTAAAGACGGGCCGCATCCATTCGGCGTCCCGGCTTGCCAGGTAATCGTTCACCGTTACCACATGGACGCCCTTGCCGGCCAGGGCGTTGAGGTATACGGCGGCGACGCTCATCAGGGTCTTGCCTTCCCCGGTTTTCATTTCCACTATCTTACCCTGGTGAAGCACAATGGCCCCCAGGACCTGCACATCGTAGGGCCGTTCCCCCAGATTCCGCCGGCTGGCCTCCCGGGCCAGGGCAAAGGCCTCGGGGAGCAGGGAGTCCAGGCTTTCCCCCCGGGTATACCGTTCCCGGAATTGGCCGGTCATCCGGGAGAATTCCTCCGCCGGGAGGGACGCGGCCCAGGCCTCTTTTTCGTTAACCCCGTGCAATAGGGGGAGCAGGGCCTTAAGGTCCCGCTCGTGCTGGGAGCCAAACAGGGCTTTTATCAACTTTTCAAGCATAAGAATACTGTACCTCTTTACATTATTCATTGACAAGGTCTAAGGTACATTTATGAATCTATTGATGATCTTTGTATTGGCCATGCCGGTCTTTTTTACCGGCTGTTCCAATGGGGGCGTTGTTTCGGTTGCCCGGGAAGATCTTTTTACCCTTGACATAGGACGGCTGGAGGATCAGATCGATCTCTATGACCTTGAAGGGGGAAGAAGCGTCCGCAAAACCGGCGTAACCATGCGGGACGGCCTGTTTTATATATCCGACGGCAACGGGGGAAAGATAGTCCGTTATACCTCATACGGGGACCTCCTGTTCATGATCTACAATGAGGAAACCAATCCTCCGCCCCTGTCCCTGCGGAACAATGCGGAAGAGAACGGCCTCGTAACCCGGTGGGCCTTTTCCTATCCCCTGCGGGAGCCGGGGGAAATAAGGGTGGACTCCCGGAAGCATATCTATGTGGACGACCGCCTCCCCTATGAACGGCACAATTTTGATGTGGAAAACAAGGCCCTTCTGGACAGCATCGTGCTGCATTTTGACGCGGATGGCCGTTTTGTGGAGTACCTTGGCCAGGAAGGCGTGGGGGGGAGCCCCTTTCCCAAGATCGAGAAGCTCTATACCTCCCTGCGGGACGAATTGGCCGTAGTCTGCCGTCTTCCCCAGGGCTGGAATGTCTACTGGTTTGACGCCGACGGGACGCTGCTCTACCTTGTCCAGTTACACAACGGCGCCATCCCCATTCCCCCGGATCGGACCCCGGTGTTTCCTTCAATAGATGCCATCGCGGCCGCGCCGGACAGCAGGACCCTGTTCCTCAAGGTTGATTACTACCGGGATACCTATGATGAGTCTACCAATACCAAACTGGGAAACGAACCGGATAGTTCGGTTATCTGGATCATGAACGTGGATGACGGGACCTACACCGGAACCATGGAGGTTCCTTTCTATGAATATGCCTATACTGAAAACAACCACCGGACTACGGAAAAGCTGCTCTATTCCATGCTGGGGGTGGTTAAAAACGACCGGGTCTTCCTTTCCCTGCCCCTGGAGGGGGGCTATTCCATCCTGATCCTTTCCACCGATCCCCATGAGCAGCGGCAGGGCTTTATCCAGGTTGATAACGAGGAACTTCAGTTCAATGCCTTTGATTTATCCGCGGATGGCATCCTGTCGGCCCTTTTGGCCACCGACTGGGAAGCAAAACTGGTCTGGTGGCGGACGGATAAATTTCTGGAAGAAGGCGGCCCCCTATGACGGCCCCCCGGCGGCCGAAGCCGCCCTGCCATCCGAAGCTCTTTTCGGCCCAAAGCGCCCAGGCCCTGGATAAAGAGGCCTCAAGCGCCTGGGGGCTTAATCCCTTTGCCCTGGTCGAGGCCGCGGGCCGGAACTGCGCCCTCCGTTTTGTCCGGGCCTTTCCCGGTTTGTTTTCCGCCGGGGTTCCCCGTATCGCGGTGGCCGCGGGGTCCGGCAACAACGGCGCCGACGCCATGGTCATGCTCCGGGCCCTGATCCTGGGCGGCCATGCCTCCCCGGAGACCTCCACGGTGGTGGTCAAGGACCTTGCCCAGGGGGCCCCCGCCGATCCCCGTTCCGAGGCCCTCCGTTCCCTTAAAGCCCTGGGGGTCCCCCTGCTGCTCTGGGAAGAGGAGCTTATCTCGGTCGGTACGGTCCGGGAGGGGGGCTGGCGGGACGGTTTTACCCGGTCGGACATCATCATCGACGGCATTGTGGGAACCGGCTTGAAGGGCCCCCTGCAAGGGGCCGCTGCGGAGATCGTCCATGCCCTTAACGGGATCGAAGGGGCCTTTATCGCCGCCATTGATGTGCCTTCGGGAAATTTCGATTCCTGGAAACCGGGTATGCCCATCATAAGGGCCCGCGCCACCCTGGCCGTGGAACCCGTAAAGCGGTGCCTCTACAGCCCCGCGGCCCGGATCTTCGGGGGGACCATCGTGCCGGTGGGCGAAATCTTTCCCCCGGCCCTGATCAATTCCTTTGAGGGGCCGGAGCTTATTACCTGGCAGGAGGTTCAGGGCCGGATCCCCCGGATACCGCCCGACGCCTATAAGCACCAGCGGGGGGTCCTGGAAATCCGGGCCGGTTCTCCCGGTTTTTCCGGCGCCCCCCGGATAGCGGCCCGGGGCGCCCAGGCCGCGGGCGCGGGGCTGGTCCGGCTGGTGGTAGACGGGGCCCTCTATCCCATCCTGGCGGCCTCCGCCGGGGGCGTCATGGTTGTCTCCGGGGATGAGGCCGGTTCCGGACCGGACCGGTTCCGCCCCGGAGCGATACTCCTGGGCCCCGGCTGGGGAAGGGGGGCGGACCGGCGGCCGGTTTTGGAGCGGGCCCTGGAGGAGGAGGCGAGGGGAACCCCCCTGGTGCTGGACGCCGACGCCATCAGCCTGGCAAAGGATCGGACCTTCCACGGAAACGCCATCCTTACCCCCCATCCGGGGGAATTCGCCGCCTATACGGGGGTTCCCAAGGAGGAAACCCTGGCGCACCCCGAATCCCTGCTTACCCAAACGGCCCGGGAAAAAGGGGCGGTGATCCTCTATAAGGGGCATGTGCTTTTTATCGCCGCCGGAGACGGCCGCCTGGGGGTGGTGGACGGGATGCAGCCGGTCCTGGCTGCCGGGGGCTCGGGGGATCTGCTGGCGGGAATCTGCGCGGCCCTGGCGGCCCGCCTCCGGGCCGCCGGGGGCTTTGACGGCTATACCTGCGCCGTAACGGCCGCCGCGCTGCTCCTGGAGGCCTGCCGGGCGGAGGATACGGCCCGGGTCTTTCGGGATCCCCTGGAACTGGCGGATCGGGTTGCCGCCATCGCCGGGGCCGCCTGGCTATAGGAGCATATATGGATAAAGACGCCCCTCCCCCCGGGGAACAGCGGCAGCCGGACCGGGAACCGGTTTTCTACTATTCCCGGTCCAGGCGGCTGGAAAGGGCCTCCGACGCGGTCCGGGCCATGAATGATCCGGCCCCCCAAAAACGGCCCGGCATTCTACGGCCCCTGGTCGCCACGAAATCCCTTACCTTTCTCTTCCTGTCCATAGTAATCATTGTGGTCGCCTTTATTATCATATCCGTCGTGTCCTCCCCGGAGGATACCTCGAAGATCCTGGGGGGCAATACCGTCGCCGTCTCCGCCCTGAAGTTCCAGGGCTCCACCTACCTGGTGATAAAAAAGACCATGGGGGAGGGGGACGTATACACCGGCACGGTGGATCTGGCGGTTTCCATAGCCCTGCCGCCGGAGGATGAAAAAACCGGGGCCGAGGCCCCCATATCAACCCACCGGATCTTCTTCTCCCTGGAACCGGAAGAGGAATACCGCCTGGCCGTTCCCTTCGAGGCCCCCCGCCTGATAATCCTTATGCAGGGGGGAAACGAGCTGATCCGCTTATCGGTCCGGCCCGAATAGGGTCACCTGGTTAATGTATGGCAGGGAACTTTCTGTTTCAAACAGAAGACTGACCCCCAGTTCATGGCGGCCCAGGAGAAAGGGTTCCGCCGCAACCTCCGCCGTGGGGGTTCCCGTGGGGGTAGGATGGGTATCCTTGGGGGTCAGCCCCAGGTTCACCAGGTCCGCGTTGGTCAGGGATCTATACAGCCTCTGTTATCAAATAAAATTTTCACAAGTTTGTCCTTTGGGAGTCTGCGCGAATCCCTTCATGTTAATATCCACCAAAAACCGGGGCCCGAAGGCCCCGGTCCCAGGGGATCACTGTTGATAATATTGGACGGCGTAGGTGCCGGTGGCATAGCCCCCCACGCCTTCCACCCGTATGTAGACGGTTTCATTTGCCGTTAGACTGACGGACGGGGCATAGGTATACCCGCTGTCCCGGTTGGAAAACAGCGGGGTCCCGTCACTATGCCGGTACGCTGCCACCCGGGCAAAATTAAGGGTTTTACCGCCCAGGCTGTTAATTGCGTCATCCCACTGTACATAATAGTCCCCAGCGGCGGTAACGGTGAACTTGTACCATTCTACCTCTCCCGCCGGGTTGATCTCCCCGTCTGCCCACGTAGCGTGGCTTAGGAGCGTACCGGTTCCCGCCGCCGGTACCGTACCGGAAACCGCGGGGGACAGGGGCCCTTCGCCGGGATTGTCGTTTACCGCGCTCACCTTGTAGTAATAGGTGG
>JAISOR010000040.1 GCA_031275535.1 Treponema sp.
GAATCTATACCGTCGGCCTTTCTGCGGGTGTCCAAATAGCGGGACAGGGCGGGAGGATCAATGGTTTCAAGCTCCAGCTTCTCCTGACGCAGCCAATCGAGGAAACGGCGGATCTCGAGCCGGTAGGTTTCCGCGGTTAGAGGAGCCCGGCGTTCCAAGGCAATAAGCCGGGAGTAGTACTGTTCCAGCAGGGTCCGCCCGTTCATCGCTCACGCGTCCTTGTCGGAACCGGTTTTTTCCAGGGGTTCCCGATCCTCATGGGATCTATAATCCCTGAATATCGCAGGCACCTCAAGATAATCCTCCCTGCTGCCCCGCTGGGAAAGGAATTCCAGGGGCCGCTTGGAATGATCCGTAATGCCCTCCCATTCACCAAGGCCGATAAAATCCTTTTCCCCGGACTTTGGCTCTTCGCCGGCCTTTATCTCCCCCGCCAGGGGTATCACCTCATTATGAAAACCCGTGGCGATCACCGTTACCTGGATCCTGTCCGCAAGGTTCATATCCACCGTGGTTCCCGCGAAGATTATGGCCTCCTTATCGACATTGACGGTGATTTTCTTGACCACCTCCTGATATTCCATCAGGGAAAGATCTTCGCCGCCGGAAACATTGATAAGGATCCGCTGGGCGCCCTTAATGGTGGTCCCCTTCAAGAGGGGGTTTTCTATGGCCTGGGCCGCGGCCTCATCCGCCCGCTCATCCCCGGTTCCGGTGCCGATACTCATCAGCGCGTCCCCCTGGCTGTGCATGATGGTCTTAACATCCGCAAAATCAATGTTGATGAGCCCCGGTACGGTGATCAGATCCGAGATACCCTGTACGCCCTGGCGGAGGATATCATCGGCCTTGAGGAAGGCTTCTTTGATGGGGGTTTTCCGGTCTATTATCCCTAAGAGGTGTTCATTAGGAATCACGATAAGGGTATCCACCGCTTCCCGCATCTTGGCGATCCCCTCTTCCGCCAGACGCATAATGTAGCGTCCCTCAAATTCAAAGGGCTTGGTAACCACCCCCACCGTCAGGGCCCCGTTCTCCCGGGCGGCCTGGGCTATTACCGGGGCGGCGCCGGTGCCGGTTCCGCCCCCCATGCCGGCGGTTACAAAGACCATGTCCGCCCCCTTTAGGGCATTGACGATCATCTCCCGGTCTTCCATGGCGGCCTTCTCCCCGATCTCCGGCTTACCCCCCGCCCCAAGGCCGGCGGTAAGCTTGGAGCCAAGGGATAGTTTTATCCCCGCCTTGCACTTGTTCAGGACCTGTAGATCCGTATTTGCCGCTATAAACTGTACCCACTGCAATCCGGTCTCGATCATACGATCCACCGCATTGCATCCGCCGCCGCCGACGCCGATAACCTTAATGGCCGTCGGCCGCGGACCCGCTACCCGTTCTTCATGAACCTCAAGAATATTCATCATGTCCCCCCCCAAATCACTTTATCTTTAATTTAATATATGAAGCTTTTTCAAAATCAGATTTTGAAAAAACAAAATTTAAAAAAACTCCTTCCTGAGCCATTCCGTCAATTTGCCAAACAGAGGCGCCGATCCCTTTTCCCGGGAACGGACATCCCCTCCCTTATCGGCCCCCTTCTCCCTCTCCCGTTCGTCCCCTTCCAGGACCAGTCCCACCGCGGTGGCATATACGGGGCTGCGGTACTCTTCGACCAGCCCGCCTATGGGCAGGGGAAAACCGGTCCGGACCGGAAGCCTGAAAACATGGCTTGCCAATTCGGCGGCCCCCAAAAGCTGGGCCCCCCCGCCGGTAAGGACAATGCCGCCCCCCAGGGGCCTGGCAAGGGCAAGCTTATCCAGCTTTTCCTTTACCATTTTAAATATCTCCTCCATCCGGGGCCGGATTATCGCAAGGAGCTGGGACTTTGGTATGGGCAGGGGCGGCCTCCCGCCTACCCCGGGAATGATAATCTCATCATCGTTCCCCTCAAGAAGCCCCTCCCAGCAGCAGCCCGCGTCCAATTTAATGCGTTCCGCGGTCTCGAAGGAAATGTTTTTAACAATCGATATGTCGCTGGTAACCTGGGCGCCCCCCAGGGCTATGGTGGTGGTTGAGTAGGGAGTTCCCTGGGAATAGACCAATACATCGGTAGTCCCGCCCCCCAGGTCGATAAGGGCCACCCCCAGTTCCTTTTCTTCCTCCGTCAGAACCGACCGCGCCGCGGCCAGGGACTGGAGGACAAGATCGTTAACCCGGAATCCGGCGCGGTTAACGCACTTGATAAGATTCTGGGCGCTGGTAACCGAACAGGTGATGATATGAACCTCCGCTTCCAGGCGTACCCCTATCATATCCAGGGGGTCCCGGATTCCCTTCTGGTCATCCACGATATAGGTCTGGGGTATTACCTCCAGGACCTGCCGGTCCATGGGGATAACCACCGCCCGGGCGGCCTCGAGGACCCGGCTAAGATCCTCCGGCCCTATTTCCCGGGTCTCCTTGCTTTTTCCGGTAACCGCCACCACTCCCCGGGAATTGATGCCGTCAATATGATTACCCCCAATACCGGTCCAGCAGGCATGCACTTCCCGGCCGCTCATCATCTCCGCCGCTTCAATGGCGGCGGAGACGGACCGGAGGGTGGCTTCTATATTGACCACCACCCCTTTCCGCATACCCGTAGAATTACTCATCCCCACGCCGGTAATCTCAAGGCTTCCTTTTTCATTCCGTTCGCCAATTACGGCGCAGACCTTCGTGGTGCCGATATCAAGGCCGACAACCAATTCATCGCTAGCCAAGGGAGGCCTCCTTTATTGTATATGACGCCGTGCCGGTCCTAAAATCGAGTTCCTCGACATCAAGGCCCTGGGCATTAAAAACATCAATAAGCAAGAGCATATACCTAAGCGTGTCTTCCTTCAATTCGCGGCCCAGACGGACCTTTACCGGATAATACACGGGATAGAGGATCAGCTCAAAGCCGCCGTAAATTTTTCTGTTAATCTGTATTTCCGAAACGGCCCTCAAAAGTTCCGGCGCGGTGCTGTTTATCCGCTCCAGATCGGCAAGCAGGGTACTGAACATCGCCGGGAGCCGCATCCCCAGAACCGCCTGTTCGAATATCAGGCCCGATATGATGGGGAGGGACGGCGGGATCGCTTCCTTTTCGGAATCCCCCTTTCCTATTTTAAAGACCACCCCCTGTTTGTCAAAAAACACCGGGGATATTTTGCCCCCCACCGCGGCCAGGGAAAAGGCCACCGCCTTACGGGGTTCGAGGCTGATGCTGACCGTATCGGGGAAGCGTTTAGTTATTCTGGCGGACCCGATCTGGTGCAGCGATTCCAGGGCGTACTCCGAGGCCCCGGCGTTGACGCTCATAAAAGAGGAGCGGCCGTCGATTCCCGCCTGGGCTAAAACCATGGCCTTATCCAATTCGGGGATACCCTCTACCTCCACCACCGAGAGGGGCATCCAGGGGCTTACCCCTAAAAGCCAGATAAGCTCCGCCCCCAGGATGATCGCAAGAACAACGATGCCTGCCTTGAGCCGCCTGTCCATTTTGGAAGAAACCGGAACCCCGGCGGGCAGCGCCTCTTCGGTAAAAATATATTCGTTAGACATGGGAAACCTCCCTTTTCCTTGAGACATTTACAATCAGCCCCGCGGTCATCAGGGTGCTTGCCAGGGAAGATCCCCCGGCAGAAAAGAAGGGCAGCGGGATCCCCGTGGCGGGAAGAACCCCGCACACCACCGCTACATTTAAGAGGGCCTGGGAACAGATCATGGTAACCAGGGAGCAGGCCAGAAGCCGCCGGAACATATCCTGCGCGCCCAGGGCCGCCCGGTATCCCTGGACGCTAAACACGATAAAAATGAGGAAAAACAGGAACACCCCCAGGAGCCCCGATTCTTCCGCGTAGGAAGAAAAAATAAAGTCGGAATGAATTTCCGGTACGCTGGCGATCTTCCGGGTACCATGGCCCAGGCCCTTCCCCAAAAAGCCCCCGGAGGCGATGGTCAATACGGAGGACCGGACCTGGTATCCCGCGCCCAGGGGGTCCCAATCGGGCCGGAGAAAACTAATAAGCCGCAGGAGCCGGTGTTCTTTGGTCAAAATCAGGAGGGAGGACAGGGGAAAGAGGATCACCGCGGCTCCGAAAAAGTACCGCAGCTTTACCCCGGCAAGGTAAAAAACAGCGAGGGCGTTTACGGCGATAAATACGGCGGTGGAAAAATTGTTTTGTAAGTATATCAGAAGAAAGAATATCGCGGTTATCAGGGCCGGGGGCAGGATCCCGGAACTAAGGGAATCCAGCCGTTCCTCCGCCTCCTTCTTGCCAAAGAGGTGGGCCAGGTACAGGGGCAGCACCACTTTAACCAGCTCTGAGGGCTGGTAGGTTTGGGAGCCCACCCGGATCCACCGGGCCGCGCCGTTACGGGTTATCCCTATGCCCGGTATAAAGGTCAGGACGCAGAGCAGGCCGGTTCCCAATACCAGGGGGAGCATCACCTTTCTAAGGACATCCAGATCGATCCGGGAGGCCAGGAAGAACAGGACTATTCCCAGGGCGCCCAGAAGGATCTGCCGGGAAAAAAAGTGGAGGCCGTCGCCGAAGAACCGCTCCCCATAGGCGTAGGAAGAGGAGTACAGGGTTACCAGCCCCAGCCCGGTAAGGAGAAAGACACAGGCGGTCAAGAGGTGATCCCCCGCCGATCCGGCGCTCCCGGACTCGACCATAAATTGATTGCTCATTGGATCTTCAAGGTAGATAAGGCGATGATCACAAACAGGCCTCCGAGGATCCAAAAGCGGATGACCACCTTGGCCTCCGCCCATCCGGACAGCTCGAAATGGTGGTGAAGGGGCGCCATTTTAAAGACCCGCTTCTTCCGCAGTTTAAAGGACAAGACCTGGATGATAACCGAGGCGGCTTCCAGCACAAAAACGCCGCCTATGACCAGGATGAGGATCTCCTTCTTGATAATAAGGGATATGGTGGCGATAACGCCCCCTAAGGAAAGGCTTCCCACGTCGCCCATGAAGACCTCGGCAGGATGGGTGTTGTACCACAGGAAGCCCACACAGGCGCCTACCGCGGCCAGACAGAAGACGGTCAGTTCCCCTGCGCCGGTAATGTAGGGGATCCCCAGGTACGCGGAATAATCCGCCCGGCCCGAAAGGTAGGTAAGAATAGCCAGGGCAATGAAGACCAGGATCAGAAGCCCCGAAGCCAGTCCGTCCAGGCCGTCGGAAAGATTTACCGCATTGGACTCTCCTATCAGGAGCAGCACCGCAAAGGGTATCCAGAGAACGCCCATATCTACCACGGGGTTCTTGAAAAAGGGAACATAGAGGGCGGTGATCTGCTCTTCGCCGGAAAAATAGAGGATCAGGCTTATCCCCAGGGCCACCACAAATTGGGCGGCCAGCTTTGCCCAGGCCGGAAGCCCCTCGGAATTATGCCGGATTATCTTGAGGTAATCGTCCACAAACCCGATGGCCCCAAAGGCGGTAAAGGCCCCCAGGGTAAGCCAGACCATCCGGTTGTCAAAATCCTGCCAAAGCAGGACCGCCACAATCACGGAGAAGATGATAAGCACCCCGCCCATGGCGGGGGTCCCGTCTTTTTTAAGGTGGCTTGCGGGGCCGTCGCCCCGGATGGGCTGGCCCACCTTAAGCCTCCGCAGGGCCTCGATGATGGGGGGGCCAAAGATGAAGCAGATAAGCAGGGCGGTCAGTGCGGCATAGGCCCCCCGAAAGGTGAGGTATTGAAATACGTTTACCGGGGTAAAATACTTTACCAGGGGATATATTAATTCAAGAAACACCTAAACAACTCCTTTTATGGCCGTTTTTTTACCGGCGGTCCTTTTGGGGACGAACCCTTCACCGGATACCGGGTCCATCGGATCCGCCGGACCCGCCGGGTCCGCCGGGTCCGCGAGTACAGCGGTGAGCCGTTCCAGGGCGCAGCCCCGGGAACCCTTCAACAAAACCAAGTCGCCGGGGCGGACGAATTCCGCCAGGAGCCGGGACAGTTCCTCCATGTCGTTGGTATACACAAGCCTGGCCGGATCAATTCCCCCGGCCCCGCCCTGCTCCATGGCCTCCAGGGCGGAAACGGTCTCGGACCCAAAGAGATAGATCCGGTCCGCCCGGGAGGCGGCCAGAATCCGGCCCAGTTCCGCGTGGGCCTCCCCGGAGGCCTCCCCCAGTTCCAGCATGGAGCCGATGACGTATACCCGCCGGCCCGGCCAGGACAGGCCGTCGCAGAAGGCAATCGCCTGGGCCGCGGTTTCCGGGCTGGAATTATAGCAATCCCGGATTACCGTAAGGGTCCCCCGGAGGATCTCGCTCCGCCCGAAGAGGGGTTTAACCGATTCCAGGCCGGCGCGGATCGACTCGGGGCGGAGGGGAATTGCCCGGGCAATGGCCGCGGCGGCCAGGGCGTTTTTCAGGTTGTGCTTCCCCGGCAGGCCGAAGCGCAGGGGAACGCCGTCCCAGAGGATCTCTGCGCCCTCAAGCCCCAGATCCCGGATCCCCCCCAATTCCCCGCAGCTCTCCGGGCCATAGAAACGGACCGTGCCCCGCAGTCCCCGGGCAAGAAGATCCTTAAAGGGCTCTTCTTCGGGTATCAGGGCGATCTCTTCGCCGCTGAATTGGGAAAAGATCCCCCTTTTCTCTAAAGCTATGGCCTCCTTACTGCCGAGAATACCGATATGGGCGGAGCCGATGTTTGTAATAAGGGCGATATGGGGTTTAAGGACCCTGGCCAGCTCCGCTATTTCCCCCTTCCGGTTCATGCCCATCTCAAAGATCCCCACCTCATGGCAGGGGCGGACCCCAAAGACCGCCAGGGGAAGCCCGGTCTCCGAATTGAGGTTCCCGGGGTTCATCACCACCGATTTTTCCCGGCCTATCATGGCGGCGGCAATCTCCTTGGTGGTGGTTTTTCCGGCCGAACCGGTAACGCCTATTTTGAGCAGCCGGGGAAAGGTCTCCAGGTAGGCCCCGGCCGCGGCTTGAAGCGCCTCCAGGGTATTGGGTACGGCCAGCAGGATCTTCCCCGCCTTCCGGGCGAGCTCCCGGAGGTCCCAGGCCTCTATGCCGGCTTCGGATACCAGGGCCGCGGCGGCGCCGGCTTTAAAAGCGGCTTCCACATAGCGGTGGCCGTCCTGGGCCGTACCCCTTAGGGCCACAAAGAGGCCGCCCGGGCCTGCCTCCCGGGAATCGATATGGACCGCACAGATACCCCCCAGGGTATTTTCGGCAAAGGAGAGAAGACGGGCCCCGGTGGCGGCCCTTATAAAGTCGAAGCTCATGAGTACATCAGCCATCGGCATTCCGCCCCCTTTCAATCCTGATCTGCACCACATCCTCGGGCTCTTTCTTCGATAAACCCAGATCGTTTTGGGCAATATATTCTATCCGTTCAGCGGAAGAAAGCACCGCGATTCCCGCAATGAGCCGCTTATTGCTCTCTATCCATTCTTCCTGCATGGTCTCCAGCCTGCGGACCTCCCGTTCCAGTTCCGTATACCGGATAGACTGCCAGACCGCGGCCCCCAGGAAGAGGGGAATCGTCAGGGTGACAAAGTACAGAAGTATATATCGCCGTATCATTGCGTATCCTCGTCGAGAACTTTTTCTACTACCCGCAGTTTAGCGCTTCGGGAAGGCGGATTCTTTTGTACCTCGTCATCCGCGGGAGAGACCGCCTTTCGGGTTAAAATAGTGAGCATCCGGCGGCCCTCACATCTACATATCGGCGCTTCCGGGGGGCAGGTACAGTCCTTGTTTTTCTCCCGGAAAAAATTTTTTATGATTCTGTCTTCCAGGGAGTTAAAACTAATTACCCCCATCCGGCCCCCGGGCTCCAGGGCGGCCAGGGCGGCCTCCAGAAGATCCGGGAGCCGGGACAGTTCCCGATTCACCTCGGCGCGGAGGGCCTGAAAGGTCCTGGTCGCGGGATGCATCCCCCCCCGGCGGCCGGCTGGGGGCAGGGCCCCGGCCACCAGTTCCGCCAGGGCCGCGGAACTGCTTATGGTTCCCCGGGACCGGGCGCGGACTATGGCCCGGGCGATCCGCCGGGAGTACCGTTCTTCGGCATTTTTATACAGCATATCCGCCAGTTCCTTTTCGGAAAGCCGGGCAATCAGATCCGCCGCGGTAGGGCCCCCGGCAGTATCGATCCGCATGTCCAGAAATTCATCCTTCCGAAAACTAAAGCCCCTCCCCGCCTTCTCATAATGGTACATACTCACCCCCAAATCGATGAGTATGGTATCCGGCCGTTTGATGTTCCGGGGAAGATCCAGGAAAAAATCCTGGGACCAGCCCCGGTAAAAATGCACCCGGTCCCCGAATTCCCCAAGCCGTTTCCGGGCGAGTTCCTGTATGTCCCCGTCCGCATCGATGCCGGCGATCTTTAAATCCGGGAAGCGGGACAAAAAGGCATAGCTGTGCCCCCCCTCCCCCAGGGTGGCGTCAACCATAAGTTCCCCCGCGGTTCGGGGGGCGAGAAAATGTATGGTCTCTTCCAGTAAAACCGGAGTATGGATAATTTCCATTACACCCCATCCCTGTTAAAAGGCTCCCGATCCCGCAGCAGCGCCGCGCCCAGTTCTTCGGAAGCGGTCTTGTACTCTTCCTCGCTCTTTTCCAAATAGGCCCAATACCGCTGGGCATCCCAAATCTCAACATAATCATCCTGTCCCAGGACGATGCACTCCCTGGTCAAATCCGCAAATTCCCGCAGGCTCTGGGGAATCGCAATCCGGCCGGCCTTGTCGATCTCCACCTCCTGGGCGGGGCCGATAAGGTGCCGCCGGACCGCCCGGGAGTTAGACTGCAGGGCGGTGCTGGAGTTCTTTACCTTGGCCAGCAGGGTATTCCACTCATCCCCGGGATACAGCCAGAGGCAGCCATCGGCGCCCTTGGTAAGGATAAGGATGCTGTCGGAAAACCCCGACCGCAGGCGGGATGGGAGGCTCACCCGGCCCTTATCGTCCAGCGTTATTTTAAATTCCCCTATCAATAATCCCATTCCACTTTTTCCTAAAATATCCCACTAACTCCCACTTCTTCCCATTTTATCACAAGGATCGGGGCCGTCAATAGAAACAAATTAAGAAATAGTAAAAAAAAGAAATTTTATTAAAAAATTTACTATACAAATGTTCTGTACAAACGGGCCCTTGTCCTGGTATCCGGGGATTGTTATGATCTATAAAATATATGTTTATGCGTGATTATTTCATCGTCTTTCCCGAAGGAGATGTCCAGGAAATTAGCGGACGGCTTTCGGTAAACGAATTGGTAGATATAAACGGCCGCAGCCTTGAGCTTCCCCTGCCGACCAACCGGATGATTGTATTCAGGGTTGCCCGGATCAAGGTCGAGGAAAACCGGGGAAGCAGCGAGACCTATCACTTTCTGGAGCTCATGAGCGCCGAAGAGCTATTGCCCTATGCCGGAAGATCCTAGGCCCCCCGGCGGCGGGGCAAACCGCATCGGGACGGAGCGGGAGTGGAGCCTGCACCGGGACCTTAAATTCCGCTATGCCGGCGGGTCGGGAAGTACCGAGGTATCCCTGGGGGGCTATGTCTGCGACGGGATCACCGGGGGGGGAGAAATCATAGAGGTCCAGACCGGCAGTTTCGGCCCCCTAAAAGACAAGGCCCGGGCCCTGATCCGGCTGGGACCGCTGCGGATCATCCATCCCATTATTGTCCATAAAAGCATAGAACTCTATGACCGGGAAGGAACACTCCTCTACCGCCGGAAGAGCCCCCGGAAGGGTACGGCCTGGGATCTTTTCAAGGCCCTGCTCTATGCCCCGGCCCTGCCCGCCCTGCCGGGGCTTGCCATAGAACTGCCCCTGGTGGATGTGCTGGAAAAGAGGATCCAGGACGGGCGGGGTTCCTGGCGGCGGAAAGGGGCCAGCATACAGGACAAAGAACTTACCGCATACCACGAGGAGCTTCTGTTGACCCAGCTCCCGGACTACCGCCGCTTTGTGCCTTTTACGGAGGAAGAGACCTTTACGGTTAAGACCCTGGGCAAAAGGGCGGGAATCCCCGCGCCCATTGCCCGAAAGACCCTCTACGTCCTTACCCGCCTTAGGGTGGTACGGCGGATTAGCCGGGAAGGAAACGCCTGGGTGTACCGGCTGGAACCTATTCCTTGATATTGTATTTTTTGCGGAACCGCTCAATCCGGCCGGCGGTATCAACCAGCTTCTGCTTCCCCGTAAAGAAGGGATGGCAGGAGGAGCAAATCTCAACCTTGAGATCCCTGGCGGTGGACCGGGTCTCGATCACGTTCCCGCAGGCGCAGGTAATTTTAGTTGCCTCATATTTGGGGTGGATGCCTTCTTTCATATACTCTATTTCCTCCAACTCGTACCGGTAAGGGACATGCCCGCCCCGGGGCGGGCATAAAACCCTAATCCATGGCGGCGCTTCCCGTGTTCATAGACCTTAGGAACATCTCATTATTCTTGCTTTTCTTCATCCTGTCAATGAGGAGTTCAATGATCTCAATATCATCCATGGGATTAATGACCTTTCGGAGGATCCATATCTTCTGAAGCTGCTCCTCGGAGAGGAGGAGTTCTTCCTTCCGGGTCCCGGATTTTTTGATGTTGATCGCCGGGAAGAGCCTTCTGTCGGAGATACGCCGGTCCAGGTTGATCTCCATATTGCCGGTCCCCTTGAATTCCTCAAAAATAACCTCGTCCATGCGGCTACCGGTCTCCACCAGGGCGGTGGAAATGATGGTCAGGCTCCCCCCTTCCTCGATATTCCGGGCGGCGCCGAAGAAGCGCTTGGGTTTGTGGAGGGCATTGGAGTCCACACCGCCGGAGAGGATCTTCCCCGACATGGGAACGGTCTGGTTATAAGCCCGGGCCAGCCGGGTAATGGAATCCAGCAGGATCACCACGTCCTTTTTATGCTCCACCAGGCGTTTTGCCTTTTCCAGGACCATCTCGGTAACCTGGACATGCCGGCTGGCCTGCTCGTCGAAGGTGGAAGATATTACCTCCGCCCGGACGGTCCGTTCCATATCGGTAACTTCTTCGGGCCGCTCGTCGATTAAGAGGACAATGAGGTAAACCTCGGGATGATTCCGGGTAATGGCGTTGGCGATTTTCTGCATCATGATAGTCTTTCCGGTCCGGGGGGGGGCCACGATGATGGCCCGCTGCCCCTTCCCGATGGGACAGAAGAGATTGATGATCCGGGCGGAAACATCTTCGGTAACGGTTTCCAGATCCAGCAATTCATTGGGGTACAGGGGGGTAAGGTTGTCAAAGGGGATACGGTTCTGGGCCACCGTGGGATCGTCATAGTTGACGGTCTCTACCCGGAGCATGGCGAAAAAACGCTCCTGTTCCTTGGGGCTGCGGATCTGGCCGTATACGGTGTCCCCGGTTTTTAGGGCAAAGAGCCGGATCTGGCTGGGGCTGATATAGATATCGTCCGGCCCGGGCATATAGGAATTCTGGGGGCTCCTGAGGAACCCGTATCCGTCGGGGAGGATTTCCAGGGAACCGTAGGCGTAGATTATGCCCCCCCGTTCCGTATGGGCCTTAAGGATGGAAAAGATGATCTCCTGCTTCTTGAGGGACATCATATCCTCGTGGGAGATATTGTAGCAGGCAGCCAGCTCCCGGAGGTCCATCATATTAAGGCGGATAAGCTCGTTGATGGAAAGCCGGGGTTTGCCGTTATCCTGATCCAGCCGGGGCTCGGGTTTGCCGTAAATATCCGGCATGGAAGGCAGGTTCTTGGGCAAGGCCGGCAGGGGCTGGGTTCCCGGAGCCGGAGCCGCGGCCCCGGACCCCGCGGGGGAGGCGGAAACGGAGGCATTGGCGGCGCCCCGATCATAGGGCCGGCGGCCCCGGGGCCGGGAATAGGAGGCTTCATTCCAGGCGTCGCCGTTTCCCGCTTCGGGGCCTCCCGGCGGGAGGCCCGACGCCTCGGGCCGGCCCCGGCCATCCCGGGGGGGCGGAGCCCGGCGGGGGCGGGCCCGGACAACGACGGCTTTGCCGTTGGGCCGTTCGCCGTTGTACTCTTCCCCTTCACCGGCATAGTCCTCCGCGCCGTTTTCTCCCCCGGCCGCTCCCGGATCCCCCTGATACGGGGCCGCTTCAAGCCCCCCGGAGGTCTCCGGGAATGCCGGTCCCGGGGCGTTAAAGGGCAGCATATCAGAAGATCCCTCCTTTGAGATATCTCCCGAAGAAAACCCCTCCCGATCAAAACCATTTATGGTTTCCGGTTCTTCTACTTTTGAGTTCCGACTCTTTCTAATAATTGCCATGAACAAACTCCGTCAATAATGTCACATTCTCGGATACACAGAACGAGAAAAGATGAGATAATATACATCACGTGTCTTCAAACGTGTTCAATTCCTGTTAGATTATTTTTTACCATTTGAAAGGACTATAACAACAAAACACCATAGAAAAAAATTTACACCTCAATATATACTTTTATTGTAACCTCTGCGTCCTTTTCTGTCAACAGATCTTTTATGCCCCTATTTAAATTCGAATTTATCTTCTTTATAAGTAATCTCGGATTTTATTTCGCTGATCGGCTTCCATTGCACGATAAAGGATACCTCATTGTTGAATTTATATTGATACGGGGCGGTGGTCTGATCCAGATAGGGGGAGAGGGTAATCCCCAATTTGGCGTCCCAATCCCCCAAATGATGAACCAGGTTGATATTAAAGGATTTTAGCTTAAACGCGGACTGCCTCCGCAGGTCCTCATCATCGAATCTAAAAGAATTAAACAGATCAATAAAGACGTTTTTCTCCCCCGGAAGCTCAACGGGGAGATCGAAGAAGGGCAGATCCTGGAAATACCGGAAGATCGCCGAATTTTTGGATGTAACATTGAAGGAAAGGTCCAAAAAATTGGTTACCTTCAGGCTAAAACCCAGGGTAAAATTAAATTCCGAATAGCTGTACCGCTGCAGATCAAAGGCAAGGGAGGTATTGAGGTTGACCGAAAAGGTGAGCCGTTTCTTCCAGAGGTCCTTTTTTTCAAAGCTCCGTACATAGGCCAGCCTAAATTCCCTGGGATTCAGCGCCTCATCCGTGGATTGGACCCACCCGATAGCGGGATCCAGGCTATAGGACCTGATGTAGGCGGCGGTAAAAGAAGCGGTCAGGCCATAGAAGGTAAGGCCCGAAGTAAGGGTGGAAAACCGTTCCGGTTCGGGCTCATAGACCACGTTCTGGGAAAGATAAAAGGAATTGTTAAACCGCAGGGTCTCGGTAAAATACAGGGGGTCCACCTTTCGGAGTTCAGAGTCGAAGGGCTCAAATACCTTGCCCCGGACATTGGTTTCGGTAAGCCATATCCGGGCGGTGGCGTTCCCCGACAGGGTGGTATCCTCCGGGGGCAGATCGGAGCTAACCACCAGGGTCTGGGCCTTATCCCTAACCAGGGCCTCAACGGTGGCCGCAGCCTGATGGAGATCCAGGTGTTCCTTATCCCACTTGCCGTATTCCACATCCCAGGAGGCTTCATCGGGGTTTTGTCCCTCCAGAACCGACTTGGCGATAAGGCCCTGGAGGGTATACTTGAGGTTGGAATTCCCCCAAATGGCGTTCCGGTACAGGGGTTTAACGGTGGTGATAAATTCGGAAGAAAGAGTAAAATAGGTTGAATTATAGACCCGCATCCGGGCGGCGTCTACCTTATCCTGGGTATTGTAGTCTTCGGAGTCCCTGTTCATATACGTATAATCCTGCCAGGAGGCGGTCCCATAGACCCGGAGGGAACTGGTATAGAGGCTGTTGGTCTCGGACAGGGTAAAGGTCGTGCTGCCGTCGGATCGGAAGGTGGATAATATTGAAGAAACTTCACTCCAGTCCACATCCTCAACGGTGGGCCAGTTTTGCGCGCCGGAACGGAGCTGAAGCTCCATGGCGGAGGACGGATTGAACCGGTAATCGATAACAAAACGCTGCCCCCCGGGCTTAAGGGGCTCAAAACGCTGGGCCAATGCGGGGGGCGCTAAAAGATAGGGATCCGCGGCCCCGCCGGCGGGGGTATTTTGGGGCGCCGTCTCCCAGGGCGAAATGGGTACGCCGATGGCTTGCAGGGGATCCGCCTCCTCTGTCACCTCTCCGGTCTGGGCCGTGGTGGTGGTCCGGGAACTATCCAGGCTAAGGGGCGTTCCCGCGATGGTGGTGGTGATGGAATAGAGGGTAATCTTATCGGGGTAAAAAAACCTCCGGTCCGGGGATATGGTACTATAATTGGGCGTCCCGGAGGAAACATCCCTGGTTCTAAAAGAAACGGCGGTATTGATATTCGAAATTGAAAGGGTTGAAAGATAGGGCGACAGGAATGGAAGCGAGGGGGTAACGGAACCGCTCAGCCTCCATTCATAGGAACCCAGGGTATCGGTGGATATCTCTTCTTCTTCGCCGGAGGATAGTTCCTTTATCATGGCAAAGAGATCCTGGCTCTCGGACCGGTTTAGAAAATCCCGGTTCACAAAGGGATCGGAATACATGGGAAAAGCCCAGGACATGGAGCCGTAGGCTCCCGACAGGGAACCGGTGGTATTAAGACGGTACCGAAGGGGTATTTCGGCGGAAAAAAAACGGGAAGTATTCCAGTCACTGGTCCCGTCAAAACGGGGAAAGGGGGTATAGTAATTACTGTTCGGTACCTGCAAGATATCCCGGGTAAAACCGATGCCCGCGGAAAGGCTCGTGGCGCCGAAGGGCTTTTT
>JAISOR010000047.1 GCA_031275535.1 Treponema sp.
ATCTGGACTCCTGTAATTCATGCGTTGAGACTAGTTCAAATAATACGCTATTATGGTAAAGTATTCAACGCTCCCCCGGCCATGCGGGAATTTTCAGCAAAGGACAGGAGAAAAAACCGCGAATACGAACAGATGGGGAGGAATGGAAGTGAAAAGAGGAGGAGAATAGTGAAGGGTAAACGCTTTTGCCCAGAATCTTTCCGGGGGCCTATAGCAAAGGGACCACGAACCGGGTATACTATTTACCCATGGTTTTCCATTGGGTAATACAGGACCAGGATCGCCGCTAAGAGGGGCGGTCCTGGCCTGATGGTTTCTAGGAGTATACCCTATGGCGTTGATACGGCATCCCGGTTCAGGTCTTATTATCGGAGACCCTGAAAAAACACCCCTTTATGCGGACAATCCCGGCGTGGATGAATCTCTTCTGGATAAAGCCCTGGATGGCATGATCCTTACACCTTCGGGTTGGCGGGGGGTATTTGCCCTGAACGGCGACGAGGAGAGCCCGGCGGAGGAGATCTCCGGGGCCCATAAGGTGATAGCCTCCGCCGCGGCGGGGGTTTTTGCGGAATATCTGAAAAACCGGGGACCCGCGGCGGCACCGGTGGTCATCGTCGGCATGGATACCCGTCCCACAGGGGGGGCCATTGCGGATGTGATGATCAGGACCCTCCTGGCCGGGGGCTGCGAGGTCCGTTTTGCCTTTATCACCGCGGCCCCGGAGATCATGGCCTATGCGCGCTCCTTTGCTGCCGGGGCCGGTTTTGTGTATATCTCCGCCAGCCACAATCCCATCGGCCATAACGGCCTCAAATTCGGCCTTACCGACGGCGGGGTCCTGCCGGGGCCGGAGGCCCGGACGCTTATCGAAGCCTTCCGCTCCCGGATGGCCGATCCCCGCCGTATTGCCCGGGCGGTGGAGGCCGTTAACCGGGTGGATATTAAGGCCCTGGACCGGGTATATACCGATGCGCCGCTGATAAAGCAGGAGGCATACCAGGCCTACCGTGTCTTTACCCGGGAGGTGACAACGGGCCCCATCCCTCCCGCCGGTACGGGGGAAGGACCAGAACCGGGAGGGCTCTTCGACGCCATTGCCCGGAACTTACAAAAGACCCCCCTGGGTATTGCGGCGGACTTTAACGGCTCCGCCCGGACCCTGTCTATTGACCGGGATTTCCTGTCTTCCCTGGGGGTCTCCTTCTATGCCATGAACGATAAGCCCCGGCAGATAGCCCACCGCATTGTCCCCGAAGGGGAATCCCTGGAACCCTGCCGCCTGTTTCTGGAAGAACTCCACGCCAGGGACCCTTCGGTTATTCTGGGCTACATGCCGGACTGCGACGGCGACCGGGGAAACCTGGTATTCTGGGATGACCGGCAGGGAAAAGCCCGGGCCCTGGAAGCCCAGGAGGTATTTGCCCTGGCCTGCGTGGCGGAATTGGCCCACCTGGTATGGACCGGGGAGCTTACCTTTGATAATAAGGGCAACGCCATGAACAAGGCAGCCATCGCGGTAAACGACCCCACCTCCATGCGGATCGACCGGATCGCCCGGGCCTTCGATGTGTCGGTTTTCCGGGCCGAGGTGGGGGAAGCGAATGTGGTGGGCCTGGCCCGGAAACTGCGGGAACAGGGCTATACGGTCCGTATCCTGGGAGAAGGGTCCGCGGGGGGTAATATCACCCATCCCTCGGCAGTCCGGGACCCCATAGACACCCTCCTGGGCCTGATAAAACTGCTCACCATCCGCAGCGAGGGGGAAGGGATGGGCTTTTTTGAATTATGGTGCGATCTTTCGGATCAGGCCGAAATATACCGCCCCGACTTTTCCCTGGCGGATATCATCGCCGCCCTGCCCCCCTTTATCAGCACCGGGGCCTATACCAGCGAGGCCCTGCTCCGGGTTAAGACCGCGGACCACGGCCTCCTCAAAAAACAGTACCAGGAGGTCTTCCTGCGGGAATGGGAAGCGCGGAAGGATCAGCTTAAAACCCGTTACGGCATAAGCGATTGGGAAGCCTGTACGTATATCGGGATAGAAGAAAAACGGGGAGTAGCCGACTTTGCCTCCGCCGGGAGGGGGGGATTAAAGATCATCTTTACCAATACCGCCGGCCATCCGGTGGCTTGTATCTGGATGCGGGGTTCGGGGACCGAGCCGGTATTCCGGGTCATGGCCGATGTGGAAGGCCAGGATCCCCGGATGGAACGGGACCTTATTGAATGGCAGCGGCGCATGGTTACCGAGGCCGACGCGTCAGTATCCGGAAAGGAGTAGGATATGGGTATACGGGGAGAACTATTTTCGACAAAGGTATCATTGCAGAACAGGACCTACTTCTTCAATGTAAAGGAAAACCGCATGGGGGATCTCTACCTCAATATTGTGGAAAGCAAGAACCGGGAAACCGGGGGCTTTGAACGGCAATCGGTAATTCTCTTTGCGGAGGATCTGCCGGAATTCCTCCAGGGCTTTGACGAATCCCTGCGGATCATGGAAAGGGCGGTAAAGGAGAAAAAAAAGGCCGGCTTCCGGCAGCCTTCGGAGAAAACGCCCCGGGAAAGGGACGGCCGCGACCGGCCCAAGCCCCCCGGCGCGGGCGCGAAGCCCTCCTCCCCGGCCGGCAAGGAACAGGGCCGGGGGCCTAAACGGGTGGTCGTCCGAAAGGGAAGCTCCAAGCCCTAAGAGTGTGAAGGGGAAGAGAGTGTGGAGTGTGGAGTGTGGAGTGTGACAGGGCGGCCTAACGAGTAAAGGCGGCGGGGAGCAAAGGCCCGTGGTATCCGGGGGTGGTATCCGGTGTCCCCTGCGGCTTAAGAGAGGCCCCCTGAAAACCGGAGTTTTCAGGGGGCGTGTTTTTGCTATGGCAGCGGCCCTAAGCGCGGGCGGCTTAGGGTGCGAGTATAAGCATGTACTTCGCGGTTGTTGCGAGGTTGTAGTCTGCCATTATCTCTGCCGTAGTCACTGCTTCGCTCCGGCTGATGGTGATGCTTCCGTTGCTGGTGCCGGGCGTGAAGCTGGTGTTTGAAGAATTGCTGCTTATCATACCGGCATAAGTCGTTGCGAAGGACGCGGCGTCGCTGCTGGTGAACTTCCCGTCGTTGTCATTGACAATCATAATCGCCACTGCCTGGAATGTTTCGCTGCCATCGTAGGGCACGTACATGTCCGCCACGGTTGTACCGCTGGGATTCGCGGTATAGAGGGGCGCACCTCCGCATTCCCGCCGCTTATCGGCACCATGGATATAACGGCCTCCGAGCCCGAAAGCGTTACGGCGTTCATTCCGATAAGGTATTTCCCCGAAGTAGTTACCAACGCGAAATACACATATTTGCCGTCGAACTCACTGAAGCCGGTCAAGGTCAGCTTGCCCTTTGCCCCCGGTAAGGCGCCCTTATCATCATCATCGTCGTTGTTGTTGTTGTTGTTGTCGTTGTTG
>JAISOR010000081.1 GCA_031275535.1 Treponema sp.
CCACGGTGATGATCCGTTTACCGTCATCGGTATATTTTATGGTATTACCCGAATAGGTCCCGGCGGCCCCGTCTTTAGGCGCCTCCGTGGAGGCAGGGGCCGCATCGGGGGATGAGCCCTTCCTGCAGGCGGCAAAAAAAGCAAGCGTTACGCATACCAGGATCCCGCCTATCATTCTTCCGGCTTTCATATTTCCGCCTCCGTATGTTGATATCTTATTGTATATTACAAAACAATTCCAGAGCCGGAAAGGCGGCCCGGTGGAGGACGCCGGCCTTCCTTTCAGAATAATTATACAGCACGGGCTGTTTGGATGTATAAATATACTTGACAATGCATATTTATCTATGAGAGGATCGGCCTATGAAAATCGAAGATTTACAGGAAACCGTCCGCCTGGCCCATCTTACTATGGATGAAGAGGAATTGGCCGGCGCCTTTCCTGCCTTTGAGCAGATGCTTGGGTTTTTCGCCGTCATGCAGGCCGCCGACGGGGATACGGCGGCTTTTCCCGCCGGGAAGGCCGATCTTTCCGGCCCCTCCCGGACCGTCTCTTCCGCCCACTTCCGGCCCGATACTCCCCATAACCAGCCCAAGGGCTCCCATACTACCGCTTCCGCCGGTTTGAACGGCCAGGCCCGGGCGCCCCGCGGGACCGTATGCCGGAACCTGCTTGATAACGCGGGGGATCGGGACGGCCGGTTCATTGTGGTTCCCAACGTTTTGTAAGAACCGCGGATCTTGTACCGGCCCGTTTCAATGTTTTTCAATGTTATGGAGGATGTAATGGTATCATTACCCGGGGATTTTTTATCATACCTTAATGAATGGGAAGAAAAGATAGGGGCCTTTATTGAGTTTAAGCCCGATCCGGCGGATCCGCCCCTGAATGGGGAGTCCCCGGCGGTCCCCGGCGGCCCCGCGGGGGACGCCCTGCGGGGGCTTCCCTTTGGGGTAAAGGACAATATCGCGGTTACCGGTTTTTCCATAAGCTGCGGTTCAAAGCTCCTGGAAAACCTGCGGTCCCCCTATACCGCCACGGCGGTACAGAACCTGGAAAAGGCGGGGGCCCGGGTTATCGGAAAAACCAATATGGATGAATTCGGCATGGGGTCCTCTACGGATGGTTCGGCCCTGAAACGGACCAACAATCCCTGGGATCCCAGCCGGGTTGCGGGGGGCTCCTCCGGGGGCTCCGCCGCGGCGGTGGCCGCCGGGCTGATACCCGGTGCCCTGGGCTCCGATACCGGGGGCTCGGTCCGGCAGCCCGCCTCCTTCTGCGGGGTGGTGGGGCTCAAGCCCACCTACGGTTCGGTCTCCCGGTACGGCCTGGTAGCCTATGCTTCAAGCCTGGAAACCATCGGGGTCCTGGCGGATACCCCCGCCCGGTGCAGGGCGGTCTTTGCCCTGATCCGGGGAAAGGATCCCCTGGACCAGACCACCCGGGACACCCCTCCCGGCTCCCCTCCCCTCTACGGGACGGAGGCCAGGGCCGCGCCCCGGACTATTGGGGTCCTCTCGCCGGAGGCTGTCGCCAGGGCCGTGGCCGCCAAGGCGGCCCAGGAAGCGGCGGCCGCCGCGGCGGTCCGGGAAGAGGACGGCGCGGCGCTGCAAACCGCGGCCCAGGCCACGGTGCTGGAACCGGAGGTCCGGCAGGGCTTTGAGCTGGCCAGGAGCCGGCTCGCGGCCCTGGGACACAAGCTGGTGGAGGTGGAGCTTCCCAGCCTAAAGTACGGGGTCCCCGCGTATTATACCATCGCCACCGCCGAGGCCAGCGCCAACCTGGCCCGGTTCGACAGCATCCGCTATGGCCGCCGGCCCGAATGGGCGGAGAACCCCGACGATCTGATCGACAAGGCCCGGGAAGCGGGATTCGGGGAGGAAGTAAAACTGCGGATCCTCCTGGGGACCTTTGTACTCCGTTCCGGTTTTCAGGATCGCTATTACCTCCGGGCCCAGCGGATCCGGGCGGGGATCCGCCGGAATTTCGAGGGCCTCCTGGGCGGGGAAAATTACGACGAGGGGCCCGCGCCCTGCGACGCCATCCTGCTGCCCGTATTCCCCACCAGGGCCTTTGGCCGGGGGCCCAGTTCCCTCGCTCCCTTTGCCCAAAAGGCGGCGGACCTCTATACCTGCTGCGCCAACCTGGCGGGGCTGCCCGCCCTGGCCTTTCCCGTAAGCGTCGAGGGGGGACTCCCCGTGGGGGTCCAACTCCTGGGCAGGGCCTTTGCCGAAGGCGTCCTGCTGGATATTGCCGAAACCTACGAGGCGGCCCATCCCTTTCCCCATCCTAAGGGGTACCGTCCATTCTGGAGTTAAGCCATGTACCGATCATTTATCGGACTCGAGGTCCACATTCATCTTTTAACCAAAACCAAGGTTTTCTGCGGCTGCCGTTCCGCGTTTGGGGATGAGCCGAATACCAATATATGCCCCGTGTGCATGGGCTACCCCGGCGTCCTGCCCTCCCTCAACATCGAGGCCATGCGGATGGGCTGCATGGTGGCCAGGGCCCTTAACTGCCGGATCCCGGAAAAGACCTGGTTTGAACGGAAGCAGTACTTTTATCCCGATATGCCTAAAAACTATCAGATATCCCAGTTTGCCTCCCCCCTGGGGCAGGAGGGGCATGTGGACCTTGAGGGGAAGGGACGGACCGGGCCCATCAAGAAACGGGTGCGGATAAAGGAATGCCACCTGGAGGAAGACGCGGGAAAGATGATCCACACCGGCACCGCTTCGCTCCTGGACTATAACCGGGCGGGGGTTTCCCTTTTGGAAATTGTTACCGAGCCGGATATGGAAACCGGAGAAGAGGCGGAACTCTTTATCCATCAACTCCGCCGGACGGTCCGGTATCTGGGGGTCTGCGACGGCAACATGGAAGAGGGTTCCCTCCGGGCGGACGCCAACGTGTCTATCAACTTCCCCGGCCAGGGGCTGGGCCGGAAGGTGGAGATTAAGAACCTCAATTCCTCCCGCTTTGTACGGCTGGCGCTGGATCACGAGATCCTCCGCCAGGGGGAACTGCTGGACCAGGGCAGGGCCGTAACCCAGGAAACCCGGCTGTGGAACGAAAACCGGGACGAAACCTTGCCCATGCGGACCAAGGAAAACGCCCAGGATTACCGTTACTTTCCCGAGCCCGACCTGCCGGTCTTTAGCCCCGATCCGGCCTTTCTCCAATCCGTGGAGGAGGCCCTGGTGGAACTGCCCCTCCCCAGGATGCGGCGGTTCCAGCGGGAATACGGCCTTTCGGAGGAGCAGGCGGAGCTTATCTGTGACGAAAAAGCCCTGGCCGATTATTTTGAAGCCGCGGTTTCCGCGGCCGCGGAAAAGGGCCTGGGTTCCCGGGACGGCGCGGGGCGGATCTGCAATTGGCTGCTTTCGGATATCAAGCATATCCTTAACCGGGAGGGCCTGGCCCCCTCCCATATCCATACCCTCAGACTCGGCCCCCGGCGGCTGGCGTCCCTGGTGGCCCTGACAGCCCAGGGGCAGGTGTCGGGTAAGAACGCCAAACAGGCCCTGGAGCTGGTTCTCAGGGAAGACCGGAATCCGGAGGACATTATCCGGGACCGGGGCTGGGAACAGATCACCGATCCCGCAGCCATAGCCGAGGCGGTCCGGGCGGTCCGCCAGGCGGAGGCCCCTTCCCTTAGGGAGATCCACGCCGCCCGGGCCGCGGGAAACGCCAAACGGGCGGATACCCTGACCGCCTATCTGGTGGGCAAGGTCCTGGCCGCCACCGGCGGCCGGGCGGACCCCCGGATCGCGGGGGAGCAGATCCGGGCCCTTATCCAATCGGACAAGCAGGAGGTTTCCCATGCCCAGTGAAGATATACGGACCCTGGCCAAAGACATAGCCCGGGCCGCGGCGGAAGAACCGGACCGTGACGTTGAGGTATGGGGCTGGATTCACCGGATTCGGGACATGGGGGGGCTGAGCTTTGTGATCCTCCGGGACCGGTCCGGGGTGGTCCAACTGGTTTTGTCGGAGGCCCATGGCCCGGCCTCCGGCCCCGCGGGGGACAAGCCGGCCCTGACGCCGGAATCGGTCATCAGGGTCCGGGGCTTGCCGGCGCTGAACGAAAAGGCCCCCGGCGGCGCGGAGCTCCGGGTTTCGGAGCTGGAGATTATTTCCCGGGCCGGAACGGACCTTCCCTATCAGGTAAACGGGGACATCACAAAAACCGGGCTGGATGTGATCCTGGATAACCGGACCCTTTCCCTGCGGAACCCGAAGATCCGTTCGATTTTCAGGATTCAGGCCACCATTATCGAGGCCTTCTCCGCATACCTCCGCTCCCTGGACTTTACGGAGATCAAAACCAGTAAACTGGTCAGCGGCGGCACCGAAGGGGGGGCCGAGCTTTTTGAGGTCGAATATTTTGACCGGAAGATGTGCCTGGCCCAGTCGCCCCAAATTTACAAGCAGATCATGGTGGCCTCGGGGCTGGAACGGGTTTTTGAGGCGGCCCCGGCCTACCGGGCGGAAAAACACGACACCCCCCGGCACCTGAACGAATACGTTTCCCTGGATGTGGAGATGGGTTTTATCGAATCCGAGAAGGACCTGATTGAGCTGGAGAAGGGGCTTTTGGCCCATATTTTTGAACAGGCGGCCCGGAAAAACAGCGCCGATCTGGCGGCCTGGAACGCCGGGGTCCCCGATGCGGACGCGGTCTACCGATCCCCCACCATAGCTTACGAGGAAGCCCTTGAAGCGGCCAACGCTGAGGCGGCCAGGGATGTAAAAAGGGGAAGCGGGAGCGCCTCCGCCCGGATCTACGACATCAACCCCGAGGCGGAGCGGTTCCTCTGCGACTGGTCCCTGCGGGAACATGGCTCGGACCTGGTGTTTGTCAACGAGTTTCCCCGGCGCTACCGGCCCTTCTACACCTATCCCCTGGACGCGGTCCGGACCATGAGTTTCGATTGTCTTTTCCGGGGGCTGGAGATTACCACCGGCGGCCGGCGGCAGCACGATTACGGGGCGCTCCTGGAGGTACTGCCAAAGTTCGGCCTCAAGCCGGAGGACATAAGGGGCTATGAGGTGTTCAAGTACGGTTGCCCCCCCCACGGGGGCTTTGCCATAGGCTGCGAACGGCTGACCCAGAAGATCCTGGGCCTGGCAAACGTAAAGGAAGCGAGCCTCTTCCCCAGGGACCGGAAACGGATCAGCCCTTGAAGAGAGGGGTAGGGAAGAGAGTGTGAAGAGTGAAGCGGGAGAAAGCATAGAGAAGTAAGAAAATTTGAAATTGTTGATTACCTCAAAACCGGAGATCATGCCGGGGCTCTCCGGGAACCTCGGCTAAGGGCCGCCCAAAACAAAGGTTCGCTGGGGTATAGACCCCCGCCTTCCAATAACCCCGTACTCCGGGCAAGCGCCTATCGTGCCCAGCCCCATCCTATTACCACTCGCCGCCCCCCTGCTCCTCGCAAAGCTTCCACCTTCACTTCACCCTTCACACTTTCTTCACTTCACACTTTCTTCCCCGGCTTCTTCTTTTTTGGCCTCCGCCCGGTCCTTAATATCCGCAATGCCGATAAAGGCCGCAATAAGTCCGATAAAAGCGGCTATAACCGGCAGGGCTCCTTTAAGAAAGGCAAGAACGTCACTCCACCAGCGAAACCCGGTGAAGACCGCGGCGGCAAGAATAATAATACCAAGAATAAGGGCTTTCATTTGTCCTCCAAATTTTTTAACGGTGACGGAACTTCCGTATAACCATTACCACAAAGGCGGCGATAAAGAAAACGGTCGGCAGATTGGGCAGTATGATGGAAGCCAAGGGTACGGAACCTATAGAAATCAGGCCTCCCCCGCTTATACCAAAGACATTCAGAATTGAATAAACGATCTCCGCATAGGCGGCGATTGTTCCTATAACCATGAGCATCCACGCCACGTCTCTGCTTTTAGACCACAGTATGATAGCAAAAAAAGAGGCCAGGGCTCCCAGAAAAAGACGGCTCGAAATATAGACTATTTCACCTGTATCCATGCTATTAGTATCCTCACTTAGGCCTCCAATTTCAAGAGCCCCGCCAGCCGGGTCTCCTCTCCGGGAGACAAAAGCCCCGGAAGAATGGCGGGCAGGTTCCGGGTGGGGGGCAGCAGAAAGCCCTGGTCAAGAAAACGGCGGAACAATGCCTCGTAGGAAGCGTCATCCGGGGCCCCCGTATACCACAGGTATATGCCCCGGCGGTGCCAGGCGCCCGGCTTGTGAAAGGGCGGATTAGCCCGGTCCGGGGCGGCGGCAAGCAGGTCATAGACACCCCGGACCGCGGCGGCCAGGACCACCGGGGACAGAAGGTCCGAGGGGGGGAAATCCCGGGCCCCTTCCATCCGGGGGGAGAGGCCAAGGACCCAGAGCGCCTGGGGCCAGGGCAGGGGGAGGACCGGCAAAAAAAGCTCCGGGGGCAGAGCTTCCCTCGGCAAGGGCCCCTCCGGGGCCCCCGTATCCGGCGCTGCCCCCGGCAGTGCGGGAGCAGGGGGGCCGTCCATAAAGGGCCGCCAGAGCAGAAGCGCCGCGTCCGGCGCGCCGGCCCCGTCAAAGGCCGGGTGCGACGGGGCCCCACCGGGCAGGGCCATATCCAGGGGGCTTATGTCCGCGGGATAGCCCGCCCGGCAGAGGGCCCGGCGAAAGGAGGCCTCCCCGGCATAGAGCCGGAAGACCCGATGGGGGAAGAGCCGGGCCAGGGCCTTGTGCAGGCGGCCCTCCAGGGGATGCGGCAGGGGGGCAAAGAGTCCCCGCTCGG
>JAISOR010000118.1 GCA_031275535.1 Treponema sp.
CCGGGGTGGTGCTACCATCGATGATATACATATACGTGGAACCTTCAAGCTCGGCCCCGTTTGTTTTTCCCTCTCCCCCTATCCATAAGTTCCTCCCTAAAGGCCGGCAAAGGGCAAGATCGCTATTACTCCTCCGTATCATCCGAAGAAAAATCCTCTTCCTCCGGTTCGGCAACCTTTTCGAGTTTGCGTTTTTCCAGAATCTCCCTCATGTATTGGTCCAGGTCCTGCTGTTCTTCGTCGAAGAGCTTGACCCCCCGGTACCGTTTCATGCCCGTACCGGCGGGAATGGGATGGCCGATGATGATATTTTCTTTGAGGCCCCGGAGATAATCGGTGGACCCCGCGATGGCCGCATTGGTGAGGACCCTGGTGGTCTCCTGGAAGGACGCGGCGGAAAGGAAGGAATCAATGTTCAGGCTGGCCTTGGTAATGCCCTGGAACAGGGGCCGGGCGACCGATGGCTGCCCGCCTTCGGCGATAACCCGGTTGTTCTCCTCGTGGAAGCGGTACTTATCCACCATCTGCCCAAAGATGAATTTGGTATCCCCCACGGCGACGATCTCTACCTTCCGCATCATCTGGCGGATAATAACGCCGATGTGTTTGTCGTTAATGGACACCCCCTGGAGACGGTATACCTGCTGGATTTCGTCCATCAGGTAGCGCTGAAGGGTACTTTCACCCAGGATATGCAGGATGTCGTGGGGATTGACGGACCCCACGCAAAGGGGCTCCCCGGCCTCCACGGTATCGCCGTCCCGCACCAAAAGGCGCTTGGTCATGGGAATAAGATGCTTGTATTCCTTTCCAAACGCATCCTGGATAACAACCACCCGTTTCCCCTTAATAATACCCTTAAAGTACACAAGTCCCGAAACCAGGGCAAGCACGGCGGGGCTTTTGGGCTTCCGGGCTTCAAAGAGTTCGCTGACCCTGGGCAGACCGGAGGTAATGTCCATGGCCTTGGCCGATTCTTTCAAGGTTTTGGCTATGGTCCGTCCCGCGTTTATCTTTTCCCCCTCGTCAACCTGGATATACGCACCCCCGGGCAGGAAGTAGGAAGCCAGTTCATTGCCCCCATCGTCCACAATATATATCCGGGGCTGTTTGCTTTCCAACTGGAATTCGGTGATCCGTTTTTCGATGTTTCCGGTTTCCTCGTCGATCTCTTCTTTTAAGGTAGTACCGGGGATAATATCCTCGTATTTCACGATCCCGGAAGCCTCGGCGATAATGGGGTCCGAGAAGGGGTCGAAGGTAGCGATGGTCTTTTCGGCCCCCACAACCTCGCCTTTTTTAACCACAAATTCCGAGCCGTTCCGAATCTCTATTTTCTGATCCTGCCCGATAAGATAGAGGGCCCGTGAATCCTTTGCATCCCCCAGAACCATGGCGTAGGCAATTTCCGGGGAAAGGATGTTCTTTCCGCCCCGCTTGATGATGGGCTCCCCCCGGATAATGCGCTTGCCGTCTTCCACTAAAAGCTCATCCTTGGGCTCAATCTTAAATTCCTTCATCACCTTGTTGACCACCGTGTAACCCTTACGGGTAAAGAGCCGGCGGCCGTCGGGAAGCTCCACATGGGCGCCGGTAACTTCCCGGATATACACGGGGTATTTAAGGAAGGTCCGGTTTTCTTCGCTTATCTTGGTGGCGGCGCCGCCGATATGGAAGGTCCGCATGGTAAGCTGGGTGCCGGGCTGGCCGATAGACTGGGCCGCGATGGTACCCACCGCCTCGCCGATGTCTACGGACCGGTTGGTGGCAAGGTTCCGGCCATAACAGCGGCGGCAGACCCCATGCTTGGCCTCGCAGGTCAGGACCGTCCGGATCCGCACGGATTCAACCCCGGCGGCCTCGATGGCCATGGCAATACTTTCGGTAATTTCTTCATTTACGTCGATGATAAGTTCCCCGGTAATAGGGTGTTTAACCCGCTCCAGGGTATACCGGCCCACGATACGGTCGCTCAGGGGCTCCACGATATCCTCCCCGTCTTTTATGGCGGAATAGGCAATACCGTTGATAGTGCCGCAGTCATCCTCGTTTACCACCACATCCTGGGCGATATCCACCAGCCGCCGGGTCAAGTACCCCGCCTCAGCGGTCTTGAGGGCGGTATCCGCCAATCCCTTCCGGGCGCCGTTGGTGGAGATGAAAAACTCAATCACCGAAAGCCCCTCTTTGAAGTTGGATCTGATGGGAAGCTCGATGATATCCCCGGAGGGCTTGGCCATAAGGCCCCGCATCCCCGCCAACTGACGGATCTGGTTACGGCTTCCCCGGGCGCCGGAGTTCGCCATCATATACACCGAATTGAACCCGTCCCGGTCGGCCTCCAGGGTCTTCATCATGATATTGGTAAGGTCTTCGTTGGTCTTGGACCAGACCTCCACCACCCGGTTGTACCGTTCTTCCTGGGTAATGTGGCCCTGGCGCCACTGTTTCTGGATGGAATCGACCTCCCTGTTGGCCTTGTCGATAAGTTCGGTTTTTTCCTTGGGAACCACAATGTCATCCACCCCGATGGTGGCGCCAAAAACGGTGGCATACTTGTACCCCGTGGCCTTGATGGCGTCCAGCATCTTTACCGTGGTCCAGGAGCCCTTATCGCTAAAGATATTCTCGATGAGCCCCCGCAGTTCCTTGTCCTTGAGTTCGTAGTTAATAAAGGGAATTTCCGGCGGCAGTTCCTCGTTGAACACCAGCCGGCCGGCGGTGGTTTCGATAAAGCCTCCCTCACCGGGTTTCACTTCCCGCCCGGCCTTGTCCCATATCGGCGTCTTAGGGGGACGGGTCTTAATACGCGCCTCCCAGTCCAGGGACTTGGCCTCCACCGCCATGAGGATCTCCTCCACCGTACCGTAGCACCGGCCCTGTCCCTTGGCGTTGGGCTTAATCCGGGTAAGGAAGTTGATCCCCAGAACCATGTCCTGGGAGGGAAACACGATGGTCTTCCCGTTGGCGGGGTTCAGGAGGTTCCTGGCGGAGAGCATCAGGGTCCAGCACTCCATCTGGGCGGCCTGGGTCAGGGGTACGTGGACCGCCATCTGATCCCCGTCGAAGTCGGCGTTAAAGGCATGGCAAACCAGGGGATGCAGCTTGATGGCCTTCCCCTCCACCAGAACCGGTTCAAAGGCCTGGATTCCCAGGCGATGCAGGGTAGGGGCCCGGTTCAATAATACGGGGTGTTCCTTTACCACCTCGTCCAGGATGGCAAAAACCTCCGGGGTCTCCTGTTCCACCAGCATTTTGGCCTTTTTGATATTGTAAACCACGTCTTTATCGACCAGCTTCTTCATTATAAAGGGCTTAAAAAGCTCCAGGGCCATCTTGGTGGGGAGCCCGCACTGCCACATTTTAAGGTCCGGCCCCACGGTGATTACCGAGCGGCCCGAATAGTCCACCCGTTTACCCAGAAGGTTCTGGCGGAACCGGCCTTGCTTTCCTTTGAGCATATCGCTGATGGATTTAAGGGGCCTGTTGGAAGCGCCCTTGACCACCCGTTTTTTCTTGGAATTATCAAAGAGGGCGTCCACCGCTTCCTGGAGCATCCGCTTTTCATTACGGATGATGATATCCGGGGCGTTCAGGGTTTGGAGCCGTTTAAGCCGGTTGTTCCGGTTAATTACCCGGCGATAGAGGTCGTTCAGATCCGAGGTGGCAAAACGGCCGCCGTCAAGCTGTACCATGGGACGCAGTTCCGGGGGTATGACCGGAATTACATCCAGGATCATCCACTCGGGCTTATTGTTGGAATTGCGGAAATTCTCCACTATCTCGATCCGTTTAAGGAGCCGCTTATCGCTCTTGGCCCCCTTTTCGATCATCCGAACCCGCAGATCCGCAGCCATTTGATCCAGGTTGAGGTTTTCCAACAGGGTCCGCACCGCCTCGGCGCCCATGCCCGCGGTAAAGCCCCCGCCGTACCGTTCCTGGGCCTCGTAGTATTCCTCCTCGGTAAGGAGCTGCATCTTCTTTAAATCCGTATCCCCCGAGTCAATGACCACGTATTTTTCGTAGTAAAGCACCGAACGGAGGCTTGCCAGGGGAAGATCCAGGAGCAATCCCATGCGGCTGGGAACGGAACGGTAGTACCAGATATGGGAAACCGGGGCGGCCAATTCAATATGGCCCATCCGTTCCCGGCGCACCTTGAAGTGGGTCACCTCCACGCCGCAGCGGTCGCAGATAACCCCCTTATAGCGGATGGATTTGAACTTGCCGCAGTAACATTCCCATTCTTTCGTGGTCCCGAAGATCCGCTCGCAGAAAAGGCCGTCCTTTTCCGGCCGCAGGGTCCGGTAATTTATCGTTTCCGGTTTTTTTACTTCCCCGTAAGACCAGGCCCGGATCATCTCCGGGGAGGCCAGTTTTATCATTATAGAATCAAAATCCTGTATATCCCGCATTTTTTACTCCTTCCTAAAAGTTACTTCCGCTCTTGGTAATCAGTTCCTCGTCCCGCTCGGTAAGGGGAATCTGTTTACCCTTAACATCATAGATGGTCATGTCCAGCGCCAGACCCCGTAATTCCTGAACCAAAACATTGAAGGATTCGGGAATTCCCGCGGTGGTGGAAGGCTCGCCCTTCACAATGGACTCGTATATCTTAGACCGTCCCGTCATATCGTCGGACTTGATGGTCAGGAGTTCCTGCAGGGTGTTGGCCGCGCCATAGGCCTCCAGGGCCCAGACTTCCATTTCCCCAAGCCGCTGGCCGCCAAACTGGGCCTTGCCCCCCAGGGGCTGCTGGGTCACCAGGGAATAGGGTCCGGTAGACCGGGCGTGCATCTTGTCGTCCACCAGATGGTGGAGTTTGAGGAAGTAAATGATCCCGCAGAAGATGGGATTTACGAAGGACTCCCCGGTCCGGCCATCCCTAAGGATGGTTTTGGAGGTCACCGGCAGCCCCGCCTCTTTCAGCTTTTCCTCGATCTGTTCCGTGGAGGGGGACTGGAACACCGGGGCGGAGAACCACTCATCCAGGGTGGAGGCGGCCCAGCCCAGCTCGGTTTCCAGGAGCTGCCCGATGTTCATCCGGGAGGGAACCCCCAGGGGGGTAAGACAAATATCCAGGGAGGTGCCGTCTTCCATATAGGGCATGTCCTCTTCGGGAAGGATCCGGGCAACGACCCCCTTATTACCGTGCCGGCCCGCCATTTTATCCCCCTCCCTAAGCTTGCGCTTGGTGGCGATAAGCACCTTTACCACCTCATCAACCCCGGGGTTAAGGTCGTCCCCTTCGGTCCGTTTAAGCCGCTGAATGTCGATGATGGTCCCTTCAATGCCGTGGGGCACCCTAAGGGAGGAATCCCGGACCTCCTTGGCCTTTTCGCCGAATATGGAATTGAGGAGCTTGAATTCCGGGGTGGTTTCGGTCTCGCTCTTGGGTGTTACCTTTCCCACCAGGATATCCCCGGAGCGCACCTTGGCGCCTACCAGGATGATCCCTTCGGCGTCCAGGTTGTCCAGGCTCTTTTCCGAAGTGTTGGGAATGTCCCGGGTTATCTTTTCCGGCCCCAGCTTGGTTTCCCGGACCTCGGTGATAAATTCCTTTATATGGATGGAGGTGAACATATCATCCTTAACCACCCGTTCCGAAATGAGGATGGAGTCCTCGTAGTTGTAACCGTTCCAGGGCATAAAACCCACCAGAATATTCCGGCCCAGGGCAAGCTCCCCGTTCCGGGTGGCAGGCCCGTCGGCGATAACCTGGCCGGCGGTAACTTTTTCGCCCATCTTTACCACGGGCCGCTGATTGTAACAGGTATCCTGGTTGGTCCGCTGATACTTTACCAGATGGTACACATCCAGGCTGTCGGCATTGGTCCCGGAATGCGCCCCCGCCGCATCATCGGGCCTAAGGGTAATTTCCTGGGCGGTAACCCGGATTACCGTGCCGCCTCTCCGGGCCTTGACCAATACCCCCGAATCATAGGCGCACTTTCCCTCCATGCCGGTCCCCACCCGGGGGGCCTCGGGAAACACCAGGGGCACCGCCTGACGCTGCATGTTGGAACCCATCAAGGCCCGGTTGGCGTCGTCATGTTCCAGGAAGGGGATAAGGGAGGCGGAGACCGAAATGATCTGCTTGGGGGAAACATCCATGTACTGAATGTCCTCCGGCCCCCGGGTCGTATAATCCCCCTGGCGGCGGCAGGAAATCTGCCCATCCGCAAAGGAACCGTTGCTGTTCAGTTTGGCCGAAGCCTGGGCAATGTAATACCGGTCCTCGTCCATGGCGGAAAGGTACTCTATGTCCCTGGTAGCCACCCCCTTGGCAACCTTACGGTAGGGGGTCTCCAGAAAGCCGTACTCGTTTACCCTGGTATAGTTTGCCAGGGACACGATGAGGCCGATATTCGGCCCCTCGGGGGTTTCTATAGGGCACATCCGGCCATAATGGGTATAATGGACATCCCGGACCTCAAAACCCGCCCGGTCCCGGGAGAGCCCCCCGGGCCCCAGGGCGTTAAGCCGCCGCTTATGGGTAAGCTCCGCCAGGGGGTTCACCTGATCCATGAACTGGGAAAGCTGGCTGGAGCCAAAAAACTCCTTAATCGCCGCCACCACGGGCTTAATGGAGATCAGGTCCTGGGGTTTGGTGGTGTCCGTCTCTTTAAGGCTCATCCGTTCCTTGGCGATCCGTTCCATCCGGCTAAAGGCGGTCTTCATGGCGTTGGCCATTAGTTCTCCCACCGAACGCACCCGCCGGTTTCCCAGATGATCAATATCATCAATATTTTCATCCCCCACATAGACCTTGATAAGGTACTTCATGGTGGCGATGATATCCTGCCTGGTCAGGGTAAAATCATCCAGGGGCGGTTTAAAGTCAAATTTCTTGTTGAGTTTGTACCGGCCCACCTTGCCCAGGTCATAGCGCCGGGAGGTAAAGAACATCCCCAAAAGGTCCTTCTCCGCGGCTTCCACGGTAATGGATTCCCCGGGCATGAGGACCGAATACACATTGGACAGGGCGTCTTCCTTGGAAGGCTCGTCGCGGTTCGGGTCCTCTTTGACAAACTTAATCTCCTCCCGCTCAAAACAGTTAAGGAGCATGGGCGAATTGAGGGAACCTTCGGCTTCAAAATCGATAACCTCTACCGATGTGATGCCGTTGGCCAGGAGTTCATCCATGTTATGGGGATGGAGTTTTTCTCCCGCCCGGTAGAGCTTCTTCCGTTCTTTAAGGGTACCGTCCTCGTCTGTTCCGGCCTCGATCCACACCGCGGAAGCAAGGATGCGACCGGAGAAACGTTCTTTGGTTTCCCGGTCGTCCTTTACCTCCAGGGTTTCGGTGGTATAAAAGGCCCGGATTATCTCTTCCCGGCTGTCGTACCCCAGGGCCCGCAGAAAGATGGTCCCCAGGATACGCTTTTTCCGGTCAATCTTGGCATAGATCAACTCCCTTTTCTGGTCTATCTCGAATTCCAGCCAGGAACCACGGTATGGAATAATCCGGGAGGAATATATCCCCTTCTCGTGGCTAAAGATAACCCCCGGGGAACGGTGAATCTGGGAAACCACCACCCGTTCGGCGCCGTTTATAACAAAGGTGCCCCGCTCGCTCATGATCGGGATATCACCCATATAGATGTCTTTTTGACGGATTTCGCCGGTTTGCTGGAATATCAGATTGACCCGGGCCTTTAAGGGTACCGCATAGGTTAAGCCCTTTTGCTTACAATCCATCTCGGAAAATTTTACATTGTCCTCGTCCAGGGAATAATACTCATACTCCAGCACCATATCGCTATTAGGACTTTCGATGGGAAAGGTCGTCCTAAAAACCTCTTCCAGCCCCTGTACTTCAAGGGGCTCATGGTTCCTAAGCCGTTCCCGTTGAAGAAAACGTTCATACGAACAAAGCTGGATGTCGATCAGATCCGGCAGATCCATCACATCCTGAATATCCTTACCAATATATACTCGCTTATTGATTGTTTTGCCCTTTACCATTCATAACCCCCTGTCCCCGGAAAGTGCCTGTTTTTTAACTGTTACAAACTACAAGAGCCCCCGGCCATGAGCCGGAAGCCAAACAGATGAAACCCCCTGCGGAGTTTCATCTGCCTTATGAGAAAAAAATCTGTCTTCTCTGACGCATCGCGCCATTACTGATACGTTACTGAATTTCAACCGTACCGCCGGCGGCAGTGACCTGTTCCTTAATCTTGGCGGCCTCATCCTTAGAGACGTTTTCTTTGAGGGGCTTGGGCGCCCCTTCAACGAGGTCCTTCGCCTCCTTGAGACCAAGACCGGTAACAGCCCGCACCTCTTTGATGACCGCAATTTTCTTAGAGTCATCATAGGCTTTAAGAATTACATTGAATTCCGTCTTCTCCTCCACGGCTTCAGCGGCGGCGGCTCCGGGAGCTGCGCCAACTGCTGCCACGGCTATGGGAGCTGCGGCGGAAACACCGAATTTCTCTTCCATGGCTTTAACCAGTTCGGAAACCTCCAGAACGGTCATGGAAGCAATCGCTTCAAGAATCTGATCTGTAGTAAGGGCTGCCATATTATCTTCTCCTAATTATGCTAAATATACATCCCATACGGGATGTCCGGTTTTAAACCGGTTCTTCTAAACCAACAGGAACGGCAGCCTTGGAACTCAAGGTTCTTTGAACCTCCGGTTCCACCGAAGCCTGACGGTTTTTATTCCCTACATAAGCCCGGGTATCGGGAAGCTTACCGCTTCCCGGCGAGCCCCGGGGACCCGCCTGCGGATCAACCGGCCTTTTTGTCCCCCACCGCCTTGATGGTCCGGACCAGCCGGGCATTGATGTCGTTAAGAGCCGCCGCCAGGTTCCGGACGGGGCCGTTCATAACGGACATAAGCATAGAAATAAGTTCCAGCCTGCCGGGAAGTCTGGAGAAGGCCTCTACCTGCCGGGCATCGTATACCGATTCCCCCACCAAGCCGCCCTTTACCTTTAGGGCCGGGGCTTCCCTGGCAAAATCAAAGAGGATCTTGGCGACCTCATTTGCATCCTTAGGGGCAATGGCCACCGCCGTGGGTCCCAAAAGATAATTCGCCACATCCGGGGCGGACAACTGCTCAAAGGCTATCCGGGCAAAGTTGTTCTTCACCACCTTAAACCTGGCATCCTTGGCCCGGAGCTGCCTTCGCAGGGTAGTGATCTGCTCCACCGTAAGTCCCCGGTAATCGGCAAAGATAAAGTCCCGGGCTACGGAAAGGGATTCTTTTATTTCAGCTATGGACGCAACTTTAACGTCCTGGATTTTTCTAGCGACAATAGCCATGGTCTACTCCTCGTCCTTTATCGCAACCCAAACGCCGGGCCCCATGGTGGAAGCCACCGAAACGGTTTGGATAAATTCTCCCTTGGCGTCAACGGGTTTCTTCCGTTTAATTTCGGTAACCACGGCCTTAACATTCTCCGCGACCTTCTCGCTTTCCATGGAAACCTTTCCTACCGCCAGATGGACCACCCCGGTTTTATCGGCCCGGAATTCCACCCGGCCCTTTTTCAACTCCGCCAGGGCGCCTTTTAGGTCAAAGGTAACCGTACCGGTCTTGGGGTTGGGCATAAGTCCCTTGCGGCCCAGGATCATACCAAGCTTTCCCACATCTTTCATCATATCCGGGGTGGCCACCGCCACGTCAAAATCAAGCCAGCCGCCCTTTATCTTTTCGATAAGGTCCTCGGCGCCTGTGTAAGAGGCTCCCGCATCCTGGGCTTCCTTTTCCTTTTCGGGCTTGCAGAACACCAGGACCCGCTTTTCCGCCCGGAACTGATGGGGAAGGACCACCGTATCCCGAACGGACTGGCTTTTTTTAAGATTAAGCTTAACCGAAACATCCAGGGTTTCATCAAATTTAGCAAAGGCAAGGGTCTTTACCAAATCCACCGCCGCCTTTAATTCGTAGGAGGCGGCGCCGTCGTACTTTTTAAGGCTATCGAGGTATTTTTTTCCGTGTCTCATTTTTCCACCTCGACACCCATGGACCGGGCGGTCCCGGCGATAATCCTCATGGCCCCTTCGACATCGTTAGCCGAAAGGTCCGCCATCTTGAGTTTTGCAATTTCCTCCAGTTTTGCCCTGGGGATCTTGCCAACCTTGGTTTTGTGGGACTCGCTGGATCCCTTTTCAAGTCCAATCGCCTTCTTAATCAAGACCGCCGCCGGGGGGGTCTTGAGAATGAAGGAAAAGGACTTGTCCGCATACACGGTAATGACTACCGGTATAATGAGCCCCGGCTCCATGCTCTTCGTCCGGTCATTGAACTGCTGGACGAATTGAGGAGCGCTGACGCCATGGGGCCCCAGGGCAGGTCCTACAGGCGGGGCCGGTGTGGCCTTGCCCGCGGGACACTGGAGCTTGATCATAGCGGCTATCTTTTTCTTTGCCATCCATTTACTCCTTCGTAGTATGCCCGGCCGCCGCCGGACTAGCGAGGGCTCTAACCCTCTCCTACTTTCTTTAAAACAGGGTAAAGAAGCGGGTCTGCTATTAAAACACCCCGGCCTCCCACGCGCTGCCTTTTTACAACTTCTCCACCTGGAGAAGATCAACCTCTACGGGGGTATTACGGCCAAAAATTCCGACCATCACCTTGAGCTTGTTCTTCTCCTGATTCACCTCTTCGATAGTCCCGGTAAAAGACTCAAAGGGACCGTCGATTATCTTAACCTGTTCTCCTGCGGCAAAGGACTGCCGGGACCGGACCGACCGCTCGCCCTTGATCTCCCCGGATTTCTGGAGTATGCCCCGGGCCTCATCCCCTGTTAATGGCTGGGGCTTTTTATCCGCCGGGGTCCCCACAAAGCCGGTAACTCCCGGAATTTTCTTGATCTTGGAACAGGCTGCTTTCCAGGAGAGATCGGGGAGGTCCATTTCCACCAGGATATAACCGGGAAGGAATTTCCGGATCAGGTTCCGTTTTTTCCCGTCCTTGATCTCCACCACCTCTTCGGAAGGGACCTTTACATCCCGCACCACTTCCTTATCAAGATCTCCCGATTCGATCATTATACGGATGGTTTTTTCTATTTTATTCTCGTACCCGGAATATGTATGGAGTACGTACCAGCCCGTAGCCATAGTGTACCTTATGCCTTAATTAAAATATCGCCTGTACGCCGAGAAGCAAAAGAACGTCCACTAAACCCAAAACGGCGGCAAATAAAATGGTAGAAATAATAACTACCTTAACAGAGCTGATAACATCTTCCCGCCCGGGCCATACGACCTTGCGGAGTTCAGCGTACGATTCTTTTACAAATTGAACCAGTTTGTTCATATGCTCCTCTTTAATATCCCAGCCTCCAGCCGTAAGGACCCTTCGAGTCCTACCTGGAACAGGCTCCGTTCTATAAAAACCATCCCAGGCCAGGTAGGACTCGAACCCACAACATCCGGTTTTGGAGACCGGCGCTCTACCATTAGAGCTACTGGCCTTAGTAATTTAATAAAACTGTATACAGCCCTATTAAATTACTATCGGAATCCGATTTTATCCCATTCCCCTAATATATAGTAAAATAATGAAATAAAATCAAACTCCGTGCTTATTTTACCTTTGTTTCCTTATGCAGGGTATGCTTCCGGTCAAAGGGGCAATACTTATTCAACTCAAGCTTTTCCTGGGTATTCCGCCTGTTTTTTTGGGTGGTATAATTTTTTCGCTTACATTCGGTACATTGAAGAGCGATAAGTTCCACCGCCGTCTTCTTTTTAGTCGCCATAACAAAACCCCTTACCCGGCCAGGGCCGGAAAATATAAAAAACACCGTTCCGGGAGCGCCAAACCCCGGATCGGACAAAATTCTCCCTGCGGTACCGGTTTCCAACGGAAAACACCAGCCCTCGAGCGGAATCGAACCGCTGACCGCATCCTTACCATGGATGTGCTCTACCGACTGAGCTACAAGGGCACATAATACCGCATTATATAACCATCCGAGAATACCAGGATTATACAATAGTGTCAATAGCCAAATATAGACTTTAACACTATTGCCTTCCGGCTTTAGATATATCACTATAATACGGAAAGAAATATTATGAGGATCAAACGATTATGAGTAGAATATTAACAAAAAACCAGGGATTTAGCAAGTATCTGCCGGTCACCATCCTTATTGGCTGCGGATTCTTTACCATGGGATTGATGGATCCCCTCTATGATACCTATGTACCTCTGTTTTTAAAGAGATATATAGGGTCCAACATGGCGGTGGGAGGGCTCATGACCCTGGATAATGTCCTGCAGCTCTGCTTGATTCCCCTTATTGCAGTATGGTCGGACCGTACCCGTACGCGGATTGGACGGCGCATGCCCTTTATTGTGGTCATGCTCCCCATTTCGGCGGTTTTATTCAGCCTGATCCCTTCTATGGCGGCCCTGTCCCTGGGGGCGCTTATCATCCTCCTCTTTATCTTCAACATTTTTAAGACCTCCGTCCGGGGGCCGGTGGTGGCCCTGATGCCCGATACCGTTCCCGGGGATTACCGGTCCGAGGCCAACGGGGTTATCAATATGATGGGGGGTATTGGGCTTATCGTGGGGACCCTTGGTCTGGCCCGGCTTATGGGTATCAGCGAAAACCTGCCCTTTGTTATAGCCGGGATCTGTATTATGGCGGCGGTTATTATCCTCTTTGCCTTTGTGCGGGAAGGGACGCCGAAACAGCCCGAAGAAGGGGCAAAAACCCCGCTTCTTTCTTCCATAAAGGAGGTTCTCTTTACCAAAAGAGATCCCCAGGGAAAGATCCGGGATTCCAGCGTCCCCCGGATTCTGTTTTCCCTCTTTTTCTGGTTTATGGCCTATGAGGGGGCCAAGCCTTTTCTGGGGCTCTACTTGGTTGAATCCCTGAAGACCGCCGAGTCAAACGCCGCCCTGGCCCAGGGACTGGCGGGAGTTTCAAGCGTTATCTTAGCCATCCCCTCGGGATACCTGGCCCACCGCCTGGGCCGGAAGAGATTTATCCGCCTAAGCCTGATGATCCTGGCCGCCATCCTTATCCTGATCCCCATAAGCGGCTTTTTTGCCCTGAGATTAGGGGGTTCCACCGCCGGGGTGCTGATCCTGTTTTTAATCCTGATGTTTCTCTATGGCGCCCTATGGATCGGGGTGGTGGTAAATTCCTTCCCCATGTTATGGCAGATGGCAAATTTCGGGAACATAGGGGTTTATACGGGGCTCTACTACACCTTTAGCCAGAGCGCAGCCATCCTGGCGCCGCCCATTACGGGGGGAATTATCGATATTGGGGGCTACCAGGGGATATTTATCTTCGGCAGCCTCTGTATGCTCATAGCCTGGGTGATCATGGGCGGGGTCTCCGCCGGAGAAGCCACCGGGGGAGAAAACGGCTAACAGGGAAGCGCCCCATGGACCATCGTTTCCTGGCATGTTTGTTTTTCCCGGCGCTCTGCATGGGCTGTGTTAAAACCGCCCCCCGGGAGGCCGTTCCGCTCCCGGCTGCGGCCATGGCGGCGCCCACGGCGGCCATAGAAACCCGGGGAAGGCCCGGTTCATCCGAAGACGGGCCCCTCCCGGAAGACAGCCCCCTTGGGGCATCCAGGGAGCAGGCGGTCCGCATGGCCGCGGCCATGGAGGATCGTCTCCTGGCGGCCCAGGTGATCATGGCCGGAGTTGACGGGAATGGCGGTTTGGGGGAACCCATGAGGGCCCTGCTCCGGGCCGTACCCGCCGGGGGGATCATGCTGTTCAGCTATAACCTCCAGGTAGAAAAGGAGGATATCCATCCCTTTTTGGAGACCCTGTCGGTCCTGGTGGCGGAACCCGGCATAGCTCCCTTTATAGCGGTGGATCATGAGGGAGGTTCGGTCCACCGCTTCGGGACAGCCATAGAACGGCTCCCCCCGCCCCTTTCCTTCTGGGATATGGCCCAAATTGAAGGAAAAGAGTATGCTCTAGCGATGGTGGAAGCAAGCGCCCGCCGGTCCGGCGGGGAGCTTAGAGCCCTGGGAATCACCATGAACCTGGCGCCGGTGGCGGAGGTACTGACCGGGGAGAACCGGCTTTTTCTGGATGATCGTTCTTATGGGCCGGACGCCGCCTTTGTGGAAGACGCGGCGGCCGCCTTTGTCCGGGGCATGTCCGCGGCGGGAATTGCCTGCGTGGTTAAACATTTTCCCGGCAATACGGGGGTAGATCCCCACAGGGCCGCTCCGCTGCTGCCGGGGGATCGGGAGACCCTGGACCGGATGATCCGGCCCTTTGCGGGGCTTATCAGGAGGGTATCCCCCGCGGCCCTGATGGTCTCCCATGGTATAGTCCCCGCCTGGGACGAAACGCGGAATGCCAGCCTTTCCGCCCCCGTAATTCGGGGTTGGATCCGGGAAGACCTGGGTTTTACCGGCATAGTCCTGGCGGATGATTTTTCCATGGGCGCCCTTGCCGCCCTGGGACTTAGCCCCGAGGAGGCTGCGGTGGAAGCGCTAAAGGCGGGGGTCGATATGGTAATGACCTGGCCTAAGGATCTTAAAGGCCTCCATGGCGCTATCCTGGGAGCGCTTGGCAGGGGTGTTCTTTCCAGGGAGCGGCTGCGGGAAGCGGCGGCACATATACTTTTTGAGAAGATTCGGTATGGACTTATCCGCTAACAACAGAGGAAAGCTATGGACCCTATAATTGATGAAGCGCGAATTCTCTATATAAGTGATCAGTGCCTGGTGGTAAACAAGCTTCCCGGCGAGGCCGTGGAAGGGGCCGCGCCGGGGATGGGGGATCTCCCCCGGTTATTGGCGGAAAAATACGGCAAGGCCCGCCACGGAAAGGGCCGGGCCTTTCTTCCCACCGCGGTACACCGCCTGGATGTTCCCATTTCAGGCTGCGCCCTCTTTGCCCGGACCCCAAAGGCGCTGACATTTCTCAATGCCGTTTTTTCCGAGGGGCGGGCAGAAAAATACTATTGGGCCGCCATCGAGATGCCGCCTCCTTCCCTGAGCTTCCCCGAAACCGGAGAATTGATCCATTGGATCGAAACGGATACTAAACGGAATAAAAGCCTAGCCTTTGATAAAGAGGGGCCGGACCGGAAACAGGGAATACTCCGGTACCGGATCAAAGGGACGGGGAAACGGTATGTGTTTCTGGAGATTGAACTGGTCACCGGCAGGCACCACCAGATCCGCGCCCAGTTGGCGGCCCTGGGGCTCCATATCAAGGGGGACCTGAAATACGGCGCCAAACGGAGCGAAAAGGCCGGCGGCATACGGCTCCACGCCCGGTCCCTTTATTTCCCCGACCCCGCCGAAGGGGGCGCCTTCGTAAAGGCATCCGCTCCCCCGCCGGTACAAGACCGGCTTTGGCAGGACTTTGAGAAAAGCCTCTAACACCCGGTACTGGCGGGCTATATCCCCAAACAGGCGGCCTCAATCTGTTTAAGGGCCGTAAAGGCCGGATCTGCCCTGAAGGACCAAAATTCCATTGCCCCTGAACACACGAGCCGGGAACCGGCGGAGCGGTCCTCTGCCCTGCCGGGAAGCCCCGTATCGGCCTCTATGGTCCGAATCCCCTGATCAAGGACGGCCCCTTCATAGGGGGCAAAGAGAACGCCGTACCGGAGGGTCCGCTCTCCATGGGCAGGGACACTGACCGTGG
>JAISOR010000245.1 GCA_031275535.1 Treponema sp.
GAGGGATACCGGAAGGCGCGGGCCTCGGTGGGGCGGCGGGACATATTTTTTTACCATATGCAGGCAGCCCTGCGCTACGCCTTGCATGAAACATGGCGGGAGTTTTTGCTTTTTGTCCGTGGCGAGGACTTCATCGACGATGATGGAGGCTAAACTGAGAATTGCTGACCTCCCGCTCGATTATCTTGCGCCTTTCCCCGCCTCCGGTGTATGCTCCCTGCGGGGGGTATCCGGTGCAGGCGGCAAAACGGTTTACCGAAGAATCCAGGGTCCGGCTTCGGGCGGAAATTGAAGAGGCCGGAGGCAATGAGGTCTTTGCCCTGGGGTATTGTAATGAGGCGGGGCTGGTGGCATCCCTGGAGGTGGCGGCCCGGGGCAACGAGACCTCCGTGCTTGCCCTGGACCGGTTTCGGGACGCCTCCCGTCCCCCGGACGTCCTCATCCACAACCACCCTTCGGCGTTCCTCACCCCCAGCGACAACGACCTCCGCATCGCCTCCCGGGCCGCCGAGGGCGGGACAGGGTCCTTTATCGTCGATAACCGGGTGGAGAAGGTCTATGTCATTGCCGAACCCACCCTCAGGCGGAAACGGAAGGAACTGGATCCGGACCGGCTCTGCGCCGCCCTGGAAACGGGGGGGGCCGTAAGCCGGCGGCTTCCCTCCTACGAGATCCGGCAATCCCAACTGGACCTGATGCGGCTCATCATCCGGGCCTTTAACGAGGACGCCCTGGCCGCTGCCGAGGCGGGTACCGGGGTGGGGAAGTCCTTTGCCTACCTCCTCCCCGCCCTGATGTTTGCCCTGGAGAACAATGAACGGATCCTCCTTTCCACTGCCACCATCACCCTGCAGCAGCAGCTCTTTGACAAGGACATCCCCCTGGTGGCCTCGGCGTTGGACAAAAAGATCAAGGTGGTCCTCGTCAAGGGCCGGGGGAACTACCTCTGTCGCCGCCGCCTGGAAGACGCTGTCCGGGAACAGAGCCTCTATGAGGAGGACGACCGCGACATCCGGGCCGTCCTCGCCTGGTCGGAGGTTACCAAAACCGGGAGCCGGTCGGACCTTCCCTTTATGCCCCGGGACGAGTTGTGGTCCCGGATCTGTTCCGAGGCGGATCTCTGTATGGGGATGCGCTGCCCCGAACGGGAGCGGTGTTTTTTCCTGGCCCTGCGGAGGGAAGCCGCCGGCGCCCGGGTGCTGGTGGCGAACCACCATCTCCTCTTTGCGGACATCGCCGCCCGGCAGGAGGGGGCGGGGTATGACAGCACCGTGGTGCTCCCCCCCTACCGGCGGATTATCATCGATGAGGCCCACAAGATAGAAGACGCCGCCACCTCCTTCTTCTCCCGGGAATTCAGCCGTCCGGGGCTTTACCGGCAACTGGGGCGGCTCTACCGTCTGCGCCGGGGCCGGCAGCAGGGGCTGCTCTTGCGGCTCCCGGGCCTGCGCTCCCGGGAGCTGGACGACGCGGCGGAGGCCGTCAAAAAAACCCGGGACGCCGCGGACGCCCTGGACGAGGCGGGGCTGGGCCTCTGCGCCGACGAGGGGGTTTTCCGGCTCTGCCCCCCCCGGGAAGACCGGTTCCTCCCGGTCCTGATTCCCGCCCTGGTAACCCTGCGGAAGTGTTTGACCGCCCTGGCGGGGATAGTCCGGTCCCTGGTGGAATTTGCCGAAGCGGGTGAGGGGGAAACCGCCGGGGCGGAGGATCCGGGCCGGTCCGTGGTTTGGGAGGTAAAGGCCGTCCTGCGGCGGCTTGAAACGGTGGCCGCTATCTGCGGCGCCTTTGTGGAATACGTTGAACGTCCCCGGGAGGTTATGTGGATAGAGGCCCATAGAAGCGGGGCCTCCGGTGACGACCGGGGTTCCTGGGCGGTCTTTACCGTTACCCCTCTGGAAGTGGCCCCGGTTCTGGGAACCGCCCTTTTTGAGCCCCACAAGACCGTGGTGTGCCTTTCCGCCACCCTCACGGTGGGCGGTTCCCCGGGCCCGGCTTCTTTTGCCTATTGGAACCGCCGTTCAGGGATAACCCTTGCCGCGGGGCGGGAACCCCTAACAGGACAATTTCCCTCCCCCTTCCCTTATGCCCGGTCGGTACTGCTTGCCGCCCCGGCGGACGCCCCCCTCCCCGACGAAGCCCAATATCCTGCCTTTGTGGAAAAGGCGGTTTTGGAATTAACGGAGCTTGCCGGGGGGGCTGCCCTGGTCCTTTTTACCTCCTACGAAGCCCTGAAAGGCGCCTATACCGCCGCGGCGCCGGTCCTGGAAAAACAGGGGATCCGCTGTCTGAAACAGGGGGACGACGACCGGAGCCGCCTCCTTGCCGCCTTCCTCGCCGACCAGTCCAGCGTTCTTTTCGGTACCGATTCATTCTGGGAGGGGGTAGACGCCCCGGGGGACACCCTGCGGATGGTGATCCTCTGCCACCTCCCCTTCAGGACTCCCCGGGACCCGGTTTTTGAGGCCCGCCGGGAGGCGCTGGAAAAACAGGGGGGGAACCCCTTTATGGAACTTTCCCTTCCCGAATCGGTGATGAAATTCAAACAGGGTTTCGGCCGGCTCATGCGCCGCAGTGGGGATCGGGGAATCGTGGCGGTCCTGGACGGGCGGATCCTCCGCAAGCGGTACGGGGAAATTTTCATCCGCTCCCTGCCCAAAACCCGGACCAGTTTTGGGGAATTTTCCTCGGTTTTACGGGACGCCGAAAGTTTTTTGTATTCCTGAGGCTGTCGGCCCCTGGGGTAAGTGCATTGAGGAATCCCGGCGGCTCTCCATGATATCGGCGTTTAGTTTTTTCCGTCAATTCCGGTCCTTTCTCAAGGACTTGAACGCAACCGCCGATACCCTGGGCCGGCCCCCCAGACCCGTACCTTTTAACATACGCTGAAATCGGGTAAACTCAGGGGGGAGCAAAAAACGTGAGCGGCGAAGCAAAAACCACTGTATCCGTGGAAACGGACCTTGAAATTCTCGATACTACCCTCCGGGACGGGGCTCAAGGCGAGGGGATCAGTTTTTCGGTGCAGGATAAACTCGCCGTAGTCCGGGCCTTGGACGACCTGGGGGTGGCCTGGATCGAGGCGGGGAATCCGGGGAGCAATCCCAAGGACGCGGAATTTTTCAGCCTTGCCCGGGGGCTCACGCTGGAACACAGTCGGCTCTGTGCCTTTGGGCCGACCCGGAAACCGGGGATAAAAGCCGCCGATGACCTCCAGCTTCGCAGTTTGCTTGAGGCGGATACGGAAGGGGTGGTGATCTTTGGGAAAAGCTGGGACCTTCATGTAACCGAAGTGCTCCGGGTTTCCCTTGAGGAAAATCTTGCCATGATTTTTGAAACCACCGCCTTTCTGACGACAGAGGGCCGTCAGGTTTTTTTCGACGCGGAACATTTTTTTGACGGCTGGAAGGCCAATCCCGGCTATGCCCTCTCCGCGATAGAAACCGCTTTGAACGCCGGGGCAAGGACCATCGTGCTTTGCGACACCAACGGCGGTAATTTTCCCGACGATATGACCGCCGGGGTTGGGGCGGCGCTTCAAAAAGGTGAAAGCCGGGGGGGGACCGTTGGGATTCACGCCCATAATGATATGGGTCTGGCCGTTGCCAATGCCCTGGCGGCGGTTAAGGGGGGGTGCCGCCATGTGCAGGGGACCTTGGCGGGCTTTGGGGAACGCTGCGGCAATACGAGCCTTGCGGCCCTCATTCCCAGTCTGGAACTCAAATGGGGTCTTCGCTGCCTTCCCCAGGACAAGCTGCCCCTGATTGCCGAAACGACCCGGCGGGTGGCGGAGATCGCCAATATCCCGGTTCCCGCAGCCATGCCCTATGTGGGGTCCAGCGCTTTTTCCCACAAGGGGGGGATGCATACCGACGGGGTCCTCAAGGTCCGCCGTTCCTTTGAACACATCGACCCCGCCCTGGTGGGGAACAGCCGGCACCTCCTGATGAGCGAGGTGGGGGGGCGTTCCGCCGTGGCCGAGCGGGCGAAGAAGATCGACCCGTCCTTTACCAAGGACCACCCGGTAACCGCGGCCGTTGCGGAGAAGCTCAAGGTCCTGGAGGCTGAGGGTTGGGCCTTTGAAGGGGCCGATGCCAGTTTCGAGCTCCTGGTCCGCCGGGAACTGGGCCGGCATACGGGCCGTTCCGAAGAATCCCGGCGGCCCCTCTTTAAAATTCTCGCCTATCGGGTGGTCAGTGAGCACCCGACCGGGGAAACCATCGCCTGTTCCCACGCCTGGGTCAAAGTTTGGGTGGAGGGCAAGGACGAGATCGCCGCCGCCGAGGGGGATGGCCCGGTGAACGCCCTGGACGGCGCCCTCCGCCGGGCCCTTACCCGGTTCGACCCGGAGCTGGAATAGGTCCGGCTTTCGGATTACCAGGTCCGGGTTATCGACGGCAACGCCGCCACCGCCGCCAAGGTCCGGGTCCTCATCGAATCCACCGATGGGGTGAATACCTGGAGTACCGTGGGGGTTTCCGAGGATATCATCGATGCCAGCCGTACCGCCCTGGTGGATTCCATCGAATACAAGCTGATTGGAGATATTGAACGGAAGTTCCGGGCCTATTTATAAGGGACCGGAGAACGGTTGATACAACCCCCGTGAGCGGGTATTATAAGGTACGGGATCGTCCTGATCCTGAGTTTTAATGAAACCCAACTGAAAAGAGGAGTCCGAAGCGGAATGGCAAAATACCCCTTTAATACGATTGAGGCAAAATGGCAAAAATACTGGGAGGAACATAAAACCTTTAAGGCGGTAGAGGATCCCGCCTTTCCCAAGGAAAAACGCCGCTATGTGCTGGATATGTTCCCGTATCCCTCCTCCCAGGGGCTCCATGTGGGCCACCCCGAGGGGTATACCGCGACGGATATTTATTGCCGTTATCTCAGAATGAAGGGGTACAATGTACTTCATCCGATGGGGTTTGACGCCTTTGGCCTTCCCGCGGAAAACTACGCTATCAAAACCGGAACCCACCCGGCGGTAACTACCGCGGCGAACATCAATAAATTTCGATCCCAGATAAAAGCCCTGGGTTTTTCATACGATTGGGACCGGGAGGTGGATACCTCAAGCCCGGAGTATTATGCCTGGACCCAGTGGATCTTCCTCAAACTGTTAGAAAAGGACCTGGCCTACGAGGCGGAAAGCCCCATTAACTGGTGTCCCTCCTGTCTGACCGGCCTGGCCAACGAGGAGGTCAAGGACGGTCTTTGTGAACGTTGCGGTACCAAGGTTACCCGGAAGCGGATCCGCCAGTGGATTCTCCGGATCACCGCCTATGCGGAACGGCTCCTTGCGGATCTGGACGGCTTGGACTGGCCCGAGCCGGTGAAGCTCATGCAACGGAACTGGATAGGCCGCTCCGAGGGGGTCAATGTTTTCTTTGCCCTGGAGGGGCACCCCGATAAACTCGAGATATACACCACTCGGCCGGATACCCTTTTTGGGGTAACCTACATGGTTTTGGCCCCGGAACATCCCTTGGTGGCCAAAATCACCACGCCGGAACAAAAGGCGGCGGTTACCGCCTATTTGGACGCGGCGGCCAAAAAAAGCGACCTGGAACGGACCGACCTGGCCAAAGTCAAAACCGGGGTTTTCTCCGGCGCCTACGCGGTGAATCCGGTAAACGGGGATCGGATCCCCATTTGGATCGCCGATTACGTCCTTATCTCCTACGGGACCGGGGCTATTATGGCGGTGCCCGCCCATGACGAACGGGACTGGGAGTTTGCCAAGGCATTCAGGTTGCCCATACGGTTAGTGGTGAGCGGTGAACGGGTCGAAGCGGGAAAGGATTATTCCGGGGAACCGGCGGAATGTACCGTTGCCGACGGCTGGTCAGTGAATTCCGGCCGGTTTAGCGGGCTTCCTACGGCGGAGACCATCAAAAAGATAAGCCTCTGGCTTGAGGAGGAGGGGATCGGGAAAAAGGCGGTGAACTACAAGCTTCGGGACTGGATCTTCAGCCGCCAGCGGTACTGGGGGGAGCCTATTCCTGTGGTCCACTGCGGACACTGTGGAAAGGTCCACGGCTCCCCCATCGTTCCCTTGCCGGAGACTGAGCTGCCCCTGACCCTGCCCGAGGCGGAATCCTACCGGCCCACGGGTACGGGGGAATCCCCCCTGGCCCTGATCGACGCTTGGGTCAATACCGTCTGCCCCCGCTGCGGAGGGCCTGCCAAGCGGGAGACCAATACCATGCCCCAGTGGGCAGGTTCCTGCTGGTACTACCTCCGTTACCTGGCCCCCCATAACCAAAGGGCCTTTACGGATCGCGCCGCCGTGGACTACTGGGCCCCGGTGGACCTCTACGTGGGGGGTACGGAACACGCGGTCCTCCACCTCCTCTACGCCCGGTTTTGGCATAAGGTCCTCTACGACTTAGGCCTGGTAAACACCCCGGAACCGTTTCAGCGGCTGGTGAACCAGGGGATGATCCTGGGGGAGGATAATCAGAAGATGAGTAAAAGCCGGGGAAACGTGATTAATCCCGACGACATCATCCAGGAATACGGCGCGGACGCGATGCGGGTCTACGAGATGTTCATGGGCCCCCTGGAAGTAACCAAGCCCTGGAGTACCGCGGGGCTCGTGGGGGTTTCCCGGTTCCTGGAACGGCTGTGGGCCATCAGCGAAAAGCCGCTGATCGAAGGCCCCCTTGCCGGATCAGGAGAAATCCCCCCCCCCTGGGCGGGATTGGTCAGGCTCCTCCACAAGACCGTCAAAAAAGTGAGCGCCGATACCGAAACCCTGAACTTCAATACCGCCATCAGCGCCATGATGGTGTATTCCAACGAATTGGCTAAATTAAAGGAGGTTCCCCGGAACCTCTGGGAGCCCCTGGCATTGATGGCCGGCGCCTATGCCCCCCATCTGGGGGAGGAATTATGGGAAAAGCTGGGTCATACCGAATCGGCCGCTAAAGCCCCCTGGCCCGGCTACCAGGAGGCCCTCACCCGGGAGGAGGAACTTACCATCGTGGTCCAGATCAACGGCAAGATTCGGGACAAGTTTACGGCCGCGGCGGGAACCCCCCGGGAGGAGCTGGAGAAGACCGCCCGGACCCTGCCGGGAATCCGCAGGTGGACCGAGGGGCAAACGCTGGTCAAGGTGATCACCGTACCGGACAAACTGGTCAATATGGTGGTAAAGCCATAGGGCTTTTACCGCTCTGTTTTTTATCCCATCGCGGCCCGCCGGTTCCGCACGATACTGAGGGTTTCCTCTAATTGCGCTTTCTGTTTCCCGGCGATAAGCTCCTTGATTTTATCCAGGCTTTCCTCAAACTGGGTGATCCGGCGGAGGAGGGCCGTCCGGTTTTCCAGAAAAATTTCGGTCCACAGGGGGACGTTGAGCATGGCTATCCGGGTAAGGTCTTCAAAACTCCCCCCTCCAAAACGGGTAATCGCTTGATCATCTTCACAGTCGATAAGGGCCGCGGCGATGACATGGCAAAGCTGGCTGGTAAAGGCGATTTTCCGATCATGCTCTTCCGCCGTGGTACAGGTGATCCGGTCAAAACCCATCCGGTAGATCAGGGACATGAGAAATTCCACATTTTCCCCTTTGTTCCGTTTCAGGGGGGTGAGGATATAGTTTTTTCCGTGAAAATCACATTTTTTCGCGCGGCCGTACCCTCCCTTTTCGCTCCCCGCCATAGGGTGCCCCGGTATAAAGTCCAGATCGTCCCGAAGGGCGGTTTCCATGGCCGCGGCGATACTTCCTTTAATACCGGCAATATCGGTGATCAGGGCTCCGGGACGAAAGGCCGGCATCCATTTTTCCATAAATTCCAGCAGGGCGGCGGGGTTAAGGCACAGAAAGACCAGGTCGCAGCGTCCCAGCATGGATTCGGGCGCGTTAAATCCCTCATCGATCACCCCGTCGGCCCGGGCGGCGGCCAGGGCAGCTTCGTCAATGTCGCAGCCCAGGATCCGTCCCGGGCCCCCCGGAGGGATAAGCCCCCCGGACCGCAAGGCCGCGGCTATGGCACCGCCCATGAGCCCAAGGCCGATGATTCCCACCACGTTGTTTTCTATGGCTTTCATCGTTAGATGACCCGATCTTCAAGGGCGGCGTATTTTTTGAGGGATTCCATAAGAAGGGTAAATTCCCCGGGGGTGATGGATTGTTCCCCGTCGCAAAGGGCGTTTTCCGGATCATCATGGACTTCAATGATGATACCGTCGGCTCCCGCCGCCAGGGCGGCCTTGGCCATGGAGGGTACCATCCAGGCAAGGCCCGTCGCGTGGCTGGGATCCACGATGACCGGGAGGTGGCTCTGCTTTTTCAGGGCGGGGATTGCCGACAGATCCAGGGTGTTTCGGGTAAAGCTGCCGAAGGTTCGGATGCCCCGTTCGCAGAGGATGATCCGGTCGTTCCCTCCTGCCATAATATATTCCGCCGCCATGAGGAGTTCCGTTAGGGTAGCGGCATACCCCCGCTTGAGGAGTATGGGCTTGCGGCTTCTCCCCAGTTCTTTCAGGAGGGTAAAATTTTGCATATTCCGGGCCCCTACCTGGATGATATCCACGTCTTCAAAGACCTCGAGCTGGTGGTTCCCCATAAGTTCGGTGACAATGGGCAGGCCCGTTTCTTTTTTTGCCTCCAGGAGCAAGTCAAGCCCTTCGCAGCCCAGGCCTTGAAAACTGTAGGGGCTGGACCGGGGTTTAAAAGCCCCGCCCCGGAGAAAGGCCGCCCCGGCTTTTTTTACCTCCCGGGCCACCCGGAGGATCTGATCCCGGTTTTCCACCGAACAGGGGCCGGCGATAATGCCCAGGGAAACCCCTCCGATGCTCCGCGTGATGCCATCCGGCCCGGGCACCTCGATCCGGGTATCCTCGGGATGAAAGAGCCGGTTTGCCCGCTTATAGGGCTCCTGCACCCGGATAACCTTTTCCACCAAATGGTGGGCTCCCAGGGATTCGGCGTTGATCCCCTGGGTATCCCCCACCAGGCCCAATACGATCCGGGACGATCCCTGGGAATAATGGACTTTTACTCCCTGCCGTTCAAGAAAAACCGTAAATTGCTGTACTTCCCGGTGCTCCACCCCCGGTTTTAAGGCGATAATCATGGTAACCTCCTGGTTGTTTTTCCGGATTTAAGATCCTGCCGGACACAAAAAAAGGGAGGCCCCGGTTAACGTACCCGGAGTCTCCCTGAATTATCAGGTTTTGCCTGTTTTTAGGTTTTCAACCTAAAAACCGCCGGCTCCGCGGGACGCAAAGACCGGTAATCGTAATAATATGCGGGGAAACGAGAAAAACCGGCCCGGTATCCGGTGGGGCATGTCCTGTAAGCCGCGGCATTAACCATCTTTGCTTCCTTATGCTGGTTGAGTATAACCACGGGGAAAAAACCTGTCATGTTATCGGACGGTTGCTTTTTGCCTTATCCGGAGAAGACCGCGGGGGAGCGGGAATTCCCCCCGTTCGCTTGCCTGTAGAATTCGCCTGCGGAGCCCGGGAACCGGTCTCCGCAGGCGAGGAATTACAGAGCCGCTTACGGGGGGAATTCCCGC
>JAISOR010000301.1 GCA_031275535.1 Treponema sp.
TCCTCCAGTTTGAAACCCGCGACCTGGGTACGGTTCAGGGCGCTCAGATGCCCCCGGGAACCGGCGGCCAGGGCTATATCCCTGGCCAGGGAACGGATATAGGTCCCCGCGGAACAATGAACCCGGATAGAGGCCAGGGGGGGATCGTAGGAAGAGAGTTCCAGCCCATAGATGGTCACGGGGCGCTGCCGCATCTCCACCGCCCGGCCGGACCGGGCAAGCTTATAGGCCCGTTCCCCCCCCACATGGACCGCGGAATAGGCCGGGGGCGTCTGGAGCAGTTCCCCCCGGAAAAGGGCCATGGCGGCTTCCAGGGCCGCCGGGGAGGGGGCCTCCCCCCGGGCGACGGGGCTTCCCTCCGGGTCCAGGGTATCGGTCTCGACGCCGAAACGGATCACCGCCTCGTAGCGTTTATCACAGCCGGAAAACCAGGGACAGAGCTTTAGCGCCCGGCCAACCAATACAAGCAGGAGGCCCGAGGCGAATTTATCCAGCGTACCCGTATGGCCCACCTTAGGGGTAGCCAGGGCTTTTTTTACCAAATAAAGGGATTCAAAAGAGGTAAGGCCGGGGCTTTTATTGAGGAGCAACAAACCCGTCTTTTCCGCGGAAGCCTCAGGGGCCCTCATGGTTCACCAGGCCCTCTATTTTTTTTATTATATCGAAGCCTTCCCTGATGCTGGGGTCCTCATGGAACCGGAGCCGGGGGGTCTGGCGGATATGCATCTGCCCCGCAAGCTGGGCCTGGATAAATCCGGCGGCGCTCTGCAGCCCCGCAACCCCCCGGGCCAGACCGGAGGCTTTAAGGCCGGAAACGTAGACCTCCGCATAGGCTAAATCCCTGGATACCGTGACCCGGGTGATGGAGAGGAAGGGATCGACCCGGGGATCTTTTATCCGGCCCTCTACGATAAGGGCCCCGATCTTCTCCTGGATCAAGCGCCCTACCCGCTCCATTCGATATTCAGCCATGGCTATCCACTCAGCTTCCTGGCCACTTCGACCACCTCGAAAACTTCGAATTGATCGCCCGTCTGGAGGGTGTCGAACCCTTCAAGGCCGATGCCGCATTCATACCCGGCCGCAACTTCCCGCACATCGTCCTTAAAACGCCGGAGGGAGGCAATCTTTCCCGTATGGATAACGATGGCATCCCGGACGACATTGACGCTGGCGCTCCGTTTGACGGTTCCCGAAAGCACATAACAACCGGCGATGGTGCCTATCTTGGGGACCTTGAAGGTTTCCCGCACTTCCACCTGGGCGATAACCTCTTCCTTGGTATCGGGCTTGAGCATCCCTTCCATGGCGGCCTTTATTTCTTCCACCGCCTTATAGATGATGTTGTACTTCCGAATATCCACCTTCTCCTGGTCCGCCAGTATCTTGGCCTTGGGAACGGGCCGTACATTGAACCCTATGATGATGGCGTTGGAAGCGATGGCCAGATCCACGTCCCCCTCGTTGATAGCCCCGGGGATGGCCTGGATCACGTTGAGCCGGACCTCTTTGTTGGAAAGTTTTTCCAGGCTCGAGCGCAGGGCCTCCGCCGATCCCTGGACATCGCTCTTGATAATAACCTTAAGCTCCTGGATCTCCCCATCGCTGATAGTATCGTAGAGGTTGTCCAGGGTTATCTTCCTGATATTCTTGGCATCCTCAAACCGTTTAAGCTCATGCCGTTTGGAAGAGATGCTCCGGGCGACCTTTTCATCCTCCACCGCCTGGAGGGGATCTCCCGCGTCGGGGATGCCCTCGAAGCCCAAAACTTCTACCGGCGTGGAGGGGGTGGCCTGCTCAACCTTTTTGCCCTTGTCGTCAAAGAGGGCCCGGACCTTACCGGGCCATATACCGGCCACAAAGGAATCGCCGATCTTAAGGGTTCCCCGCTCCACCATGACGGTGGCGACTATGCCCCGGCCATGATCTATCCTCGACTCCAGAATTTTTCCTTCCGCCCCCCGGTCGTAGTTTGCCTTGAGATCCAACAACTCCGCCTCCAACAGGATGGCGTCGATGAGCTTGTCGATTCCCTCCTTCCGCAGGGCCGAAAGCTCCACAAACATGGTCTGGCCGCCCCAATCCTCGGGCATAAGCCCCAGTTCGGAAAGCTGGCTCTTGACCTTATCGGGGTTTGCCTCGCTCTTATCCATCTTATTCACCGCCACGATGATGGGGACCTTGGCGTCCTTCGCATGGTTGATGGCCTCTATGGTCTGGGGCATGACCCCGTCATCGGCGGCGACTACCAGAACCACAATATCCGTTACCTGGGCGCCCCGGGCCCGCATCCGGGTAAAGGCCTCGTGGCCGGGGGTATCCAGAAAGGTTATCCGGCCATGGGCCGTATCCACCGTATAGGCTCCGATATGCTGGGTAATGCCCCCGAATTCTCCGGATACCACATCGGCGCTCCTGATGGCGTCCAGGAGCTTGGTCTTACCGTGATCAACATGGCCCATCACGGTTACCACCGGCGGCCGGTGGCTCAGGGACGCCGCATCATCCGCCTCGGTCTCAATAAGGGTCTCATCGTAGAGGCTGACGATGTTTACATCCGCCCCGAATTCGGAGGCCAGGATGGCGGCGGTTTCCGCATCGATCTGCTGGTTAATGGTAACCATCATCCCCATACTCATCAGCTTCTGAATCAGATCCGAAGCCTTAAGGTTCATCTTCTTAGCCAGTTCGGAAACCGATATTACTTCCATAATATCGATGGATTTCGGCACCGGATTGGCCACATGGGTTATCTTCTTCTTTGTCTGGAGGAGTTTTTCCTCCATTTCCTGTTCTTTTCGCTGGTAAACCGTCTTTTTTGCCTTAAAAGACTTTTTGACCGGTCCCTTTCCGTCCCCCAGGGGAGAGGCCGGCGTGGTTATAGGTCCGCTCCGGGGACCGCCGGGCCGGCCGCCGCCTCCCGGACGGGGGCCGTTATTCCGGGGGGGGCCGAACCCGCCGGGCCGGCCCTGGCCAAACCCGCCGGGCCGGCCGCCGCCCTGGGTAAAGCCGCCGGGTCTGCTTCCGGGCCGGGGAGAAAAGCCCGGCCCGCCATAGGGCCGGGGAGGTCCCTGCCGGACGCCGCCCTCGGAGGGGCCCCGGGGTCCTACGGGTCTTCCGCCGACCCTGCCGGCTGCGCCCGCGGGCCGCTGGGTATTGGGAAAGGACCCGGGGGCGCGGTTATAGGAACCCTCTTCCCTGGGTAAGCGGGGGCCTACGGGCCGGCCGCCGACCCTGCCGGCTGCCGCGGCGGGCCGCTGGGTATTGGGAAAGGACACCGCGCGATTTTCATCGCCCCGGCCTTCCGCCGCGGGGGCCGGGCTCGCCGTTGACGCCGCCTTGGGCGTTCCCGGCGCATCGGAGACCGGGGCCGCCGGCGTTTTCCCCTCATCGGGCCGGGTTTCGCGGGCCTCTTCCGCAACACCGGAGGTGACACCGGAGGCGCCCCTGGACTGCTGGGCAGGGGCATCGGCTTCCCCGCCCCGGGAAGTAACAACGACCTTAGGCTGAGGCTTTTTTACCGCCCCCGGGGCAGAACCGGAGGACGCGGCGGGTTTCTTCTTTACAACCACCACCTTACGGCGTTCACCATGTTCTAAAGCAACGGCGTTTTTCACACCCCCTTCTGAAGGCTCATGCTCAGTCTTGGCATGTTTAATGAGTTCAACCTTTGGTTTTTGTGTAGCGTCTAATTCCTCAGCCATGATCCACCTTTGTTCCTACCTGGAGCGGGCTCCGGGTCCTTACCTGTTATTCTTCCTCATATTCGAAACTCAATCCAATACCACATTGGGGGCAGTTTGTCATATCCACGGTTATCTTTGCCCCGCATTCAGGACATTCATAGACCTCTTCGGCCTCAACTTCCGCTTCCGCCCTTGGGGGGACCGGCTCTTCTTCCCCGGCCTCTTCAACGGCATCCTCTCCGGGCTCTTCATCGAAGTAACCGCCCTCTTCTTCCCCTTCTTCCACCACTTCCACATACTCTTCAATAAGCTGGCGCAGGGCCGAAAGCTGTTCGCCGCTCAAGCCCTTGAGTCCCCCAAGCTCCTCTTCGGAAAGGGCCAGGAAATCTTCTATAAAATCGATGTTGTTCTCCAGCAGGGCCGCCGCCACCTGGGGATCCACCCCGGGCAGTTCGGAAATCCGGGAAAGTTCCTCCCCATAGCTTTCGGCATCGCCGAACAGCTCGGAAACCGCCCGCCGGGATTCGGAGGCAATATCCATTTCCTCAAACTGGACATCGGTTTTAACATCGATATTCCAGTCCACCAGCCGGTTTGCCAGCCGCACATTAAGCCCCTGCTTGCCGATGGCCAGAGAAAGCTGGGAGTCGTTGACCACCGCCAGGGCTTGATGTTTCCCTTCGTCCAGGATGACCACATCCCGGACCTCCGCGGGGGAGAGGGCGTTCTTGATAAAACGCCGGGGATCGGGATCGTACTTGAGAATATCGATCTTTTCCCCCTCCAGTTCCCGGATAACCGCCTGGATCCGAACCCCCTTGAGGCCCACACAGGCCCC
>JAISOR010000004.1 GCA_031275535.1 Treponema sp.
CAAACTGCATAAAGGAGCCCGATAATCGAGGATTTTTTGCATATATATGCAAAAAATCCACAAGTGCAACAGGCTCCTAGGGTAGTCCCAAAACCGGCGGGCTTGGGATGAGTCCCGGCTGTCCCGGGAACTTCCCGCCGTTTATCGAAGGAGGGCGAAAAGTGACAAATTATTAAAAAATGTCTAAATAGTTCTTGAAACATCTTGCGCGTGGTGGTATGCTGAATACTCAGGAGAAAGTAATGGGTTTGAATTTGATCGTCCTGGTTAAACAAGTACCGGACACCCAAAATATTACCGGGGACGCCATGAAGGAGGACGGTACCGTAAACCGGGCCGCCCTCCCTGCGATCTTTAACCCCGACGACCTTTACGCGTTGGAGGCGGCCCTGCTGCTCAAGGACCGTTTCCCCGGAACCGCGGTGAAGGTGATCACCATGGGCCCCCCGGCGGCGGCGGCCATCCTCAAGGAGTGCCTTTACCGGGGGGCGGACTTTACCGCATTGGTCTCGGACCGGGGTTTTGCCGGGGCGGATACCCTGGCCACTTCTTATGCCCTCAAATGCGCCATAGAGAAGCTGGGGGCCTGGGATCTGGTCCTTTCCGGCAGGCAGGCCATCGACGGAGATACCGCCCAGGTGGGTCCCCAAACCGCGGAAAAACTGGGGCTGAATCAGATCACCAACGTATCCCGGATAGAGGAATTGGAAATCCAAAAACGGACCATCACCGCCCGCCGCTCCCTGGAGGGCGGATGGGAGCGGGTCAGGACCGGTTTTCCGGTTTTGCTCACCTTTACCTCCGAAGGGGAGGCCCCCCGGCCTCCTTCGGCTAAAAGAACCATGGCCTACAAAAACGTCAGCCCCCTGGCCGGTCCCCAGGACAATTCCGTGATGGCCCTCTGGGATATCCCCGCCATCAAGGCGGCTCCGGAACAATGCGGTCTCGCGGGTTCCCCCACCAAGGTCAAAAATATCACTTCCGTGGTCCTGACCGCCGGGGAGATCCGTTATATCGATCCCGGCGAGGGGGGGATTACCGCGCTGGTCCACGAGCTCATCGCGGATCATACCCTGGGATAGGGGCAGGAGCAATTATGAGTACAGAAAAGAGCGTAATGGTATATATTCAACAGGACGCCGGAAAAATAGCCGAAGTAAGCCTGGAGCTGGTCTCCAAGGCCCGGGAACTGGCGGACCAATTGGGGGTTTCCGTGAGCGCCGCCCTCTTCGGCGAAAAGGTCGCCGGGGAGGTTCCCCGGATCGCCGGCCTCGGGGCCGACAGGGTCTACCTGGTGGAGGACCCCAGGCTCAGGCACTACACCCCCATCCCCTACAGCAAGCTGATGATCCGGGTCATCAGGGACTATACCCCCCAGATCGTCCTCTACGGGGCCACCACCGGCGGACGGGACCTGGCCCCCCGGGTGGCCTCCAACCTCAGGGTGGGGCTGACCGCGGACTGTACGGACCTTAAAATCGGCGGCCATGTCCAGAAAGAGGTGGAGTACCGGAACATCCTCTACCAGATCCGGCCCGCCTTTGGGGGGAACATCATCGCCACCATCGTCTGCCCCGAACATAAGCCCCAGATGGCCACGGTCCGGGAGGGGGTCATGGGGATGAATCCCCCGGACCATACCCGAAAAGCGGAGCTTGTCCGCCTTCCCTCTCCCCTGGGGGACGGGGACTTTCCCACGGAGATCCTGGAGCGGGTCCTGGAGGAAAAAACCGTCAACCTCAAGGGGGCGAATATCATCGTTTCCGGGGGCATGGGGGTGGGGACCAGGGAAAATTTTTCCCTCATTCGGGATCTGGCCGAGGTCCTGGGGGCTGAAGTAGGGGCCTCCCGGGCCGCGGTGGACGCGGGGCTCATCGGCAAGGAACACCAGGTGGGCCAGACCGGCACCACGGTGCGGCCCAAACTTTATATCGCCTGCGGCATCTCCGGGGCCATCCAGCACCGGGCGGGGATGGACGGATCCGCCCGGATCATCGCCGTCAACACCGATCCCGAGGCGCCCATTTTTAGTATCGCCCAATACGGTATTGTGGGGGATCTCTCCGAGGTGATTCCCCGGATGATCAAGGCGTACAAGGCCAGAGCATAGGGCGTCTGACAAAAAGGAAACAATCGTGGAAAATTTTTTTAAAGATAACGAAGATATTTTATTTCACCTTGAGCATTTGGATCTGGACCGGATCATCCGGCTTAAGGAGGAGGGCTTTCGGGACGCGGACCGCTACCCCCACGCCCCCAAGGATGAAAAGGACGCCCGGGAATCCTATGGGCTGGTCCTCTCGATCATCGGGGAGATCTGCGGGGAGTTTATCGCCCCCGCGGCTCCCGGGGTGGATGAGGAGGGGCCCACCCTGGAAAACAACCAGGTAAGGCTCAACCCGGCCACCCGGAAGGCCCTGGATATGTTCGCCCAGGCGGACCTCATGGGCTTTTGTATCCCCCGGCAATACGGCGGCCTCAATATGCCCACCACCATCCTCAGCGCGGCCGCGGAGATCATCGCCCGGGCGGACGCATCCTTCCTCAACTTCGGCCTTCAGCAGGATATCGCCGAAACCATCAATAAATTCGCCTCGGAGGAACAGAAACAGGCCTTTCTCCCCCGGCTCTGTTCCGGGGAATGGGGTTCCTCCATGATCCTCACCGAACCCGACGCGGGGAGCGACCTCCAGGCGGTGAACCTCAAGGCCGTTCCGGGGGAGGATGGAAAATGGTATCTCACCGGGGTCAAGCGGTTTATCACCAACGGCTGCGGCACCATCGGCCTGGTCCTGGCCCGGAGCGAGGACCAAGGGGGGAGCCGGGGCGCCCGGGGGCTCTCCTTCTTCCTCTACCAGCGGGACGATAAGATGATCATCCGCCGCCTGGAACACAAGCTGGGGATCCATGGGTCCCCCACCTGCGAGCTTCAGTTCAACCATGCCCCGGCCCAATTGGTGGGGGAACGCCAGCGGGGGCTCACCAAGTACACCATGTGGCTCATGAACAACGCCCGGCTGGGTGTCGCCGCCCAGGCGGTGGGCATCGCCGAGGCGGCCTACCGGGAGGCGGACCGCTACGCGGCAAAACGGGTCCAGTTCGGCGCCCCGGTCCGGGCCCTTCCCCCGGTATTCGAGATGCTCACCGAGATGAAGGTGGCCATCGAGGCCGGGAGGACCCTCCTCTATGAAACCGCCCGGTTCGTGGACCTCAAGGAGGGGCTGGAGGACTATTCGGAAAAACATCCCGAGGAAAAGGGCGAACTTATCGAAGAAAAAAAGCGATACGCCAAACTTGCCGGTTTTTTTACCCCCATGGTCAAGGCCTATACCACGGAAATGGCCAATAAGGCGGCCTACGATGCCCTTCAAATCCACGGCGGAACCGGTTATATGCGGGAATTCAACGCGGAACGCCACTACCGGGACGCCCGGATCACCAATATCTACGAAGGTACTACCCAGCTCCAGATCGTCGCCGCCATCGGGCCCGTAACTTCCGGCGTTGCCCAGGGGATTCTGGACGAATATGACCGGGCCGTTTATCCCCAGGGGCCGGAGCTGCTTGAAAAGATCCGCGCCGCCCGGAATCTCTTTGATGAAACCCTGGATTTTGTCAAAGCCTATAAAGGCCATGATCAGTTTCTGACCTACCATTCCCGCAGGCTCGTGGAAATGGCCGCGGATCTCATCATCAGCTATCTCCTCCTCCGGGACGGGGCCCACAGCCCGCGGAAGCTCAAGGCAGCCGCGATCTTTATCGCCAGGATGCCCTCCCGGATCGAGGGGAACCGGAACTTCATCCTTTCCGAAGACGGGACCCTGCTCAAAAATTACGCGGAGGTGATCGGCGGGGCTTTCCCCAAACTTTAGTTTTGGGAAAGCTGCCTTAGATTTACCTGAAAAAGCGGATCGTGGACCGCTTTTTCGGAAGCGTTTCCCAAAACTAAGGCGAGTTTTGGAAAACGCGCCGGTATATAATTTTTTCTCATTTCTGGTATGATCCTGCCGCAGGCTGGTCTTTCAAAATCATACTGGACGCGGCCCGCTCGGTGGGTCAGGTCATGTCAAAATATGAAGCAATAGACCGGGATGACCGGCGGTCCTTCTTTAATCTGATGGTCCGGGCCCTGGTGGAGGAGAATCCCGATATTATCGCCGCCTCAAGCGCCTGGGAGCCCAATGCCCTGGACGGCCTGGACGCGGAATATGCCAATACCCCGGGGACGGACCAGACCGGAAGGTTCATCCCCTATTGGTTTCGCGGCGTCCTGTATATAAGCCTGGAGCCCCTGGTGGACTAGCAGTTTGTTGCGCTTCAGCGCAAAATCGTATAAAAATTCACAAAAGTGAATTTTTATACCCTGCAAACTGCATAAAGGAGTCCGATAATCGAGGATTTTTTGCATATATATGCAAAAAATCCACAAGTGCAACAGGCTCCTAGGACCTGTGCATAAATAAAATGCACAGCGAGGCTTTCCCAAAACTTCAGTTTTTGGGAAAGCAACCTTAGATTTATGGGGAAAAGCGGGCTTTAGACCGCTTTTTCAAGAGCATTTCCTAAAACCAACCGGGTTTTGGGAAATGCTC
>JAISOR010000058.1 GCA_031275535.1 Treponema sp.
GGAGGATTATCTTGAGGTGCCTGCGATATTCAGGGATTATAGATCCCATGAAGATCGGGAACCCCTGGAAAAACCCGGTTCCGACAGGGACGCGTGAGCGATGAACGGGCGGCCCCTGCTGGAACAGTATTACTCCCGGCTTATTGCCTTGGAACGCCGGGCTCCTCTGACCGCGGAAACCTACCGGCTCGAGATCCGCCGTTTCCTCGATTGGCTGCGTCAGGAGAAGCTGGAGCTTGAAACCATTGATCCGCCCGCCCTGTCCCGCTATTTGGACACCCGCAGAAAGGCCGACGGTATAGATTCCCGCTCGGTGGCCAAGGCAATTTCCGCCCTTAGATCCTTTTTTAGATTTGTGATGGAGCGGGGCCAGCGCCCCGATAATCCCGCTTCCATTTTGGAGTCTCCCAAGCGGAGCCTGCGCCTGCCGGGGGTGCTTTCCCGGGAATCGGTGGAGCGGATCCTGGCCGCGGTGGATACGGGGACCCCCCTGGGATTACGGGATCGGGCCCTTTTTGAACTGGTGTATTCCGCGGGGCTGAGGGTTTCGGAGGTTGCGGCCCTGAACGTGCAGGATCTCTTTTTCTCCGAAGGCATTGCCCGGGTCCGGGGCAAGGGAAGCAAGGAACGGCTGGTTCCCTTTGGGGACGAAGCCGCCTGGTGGCTCCGCCGTTATCTGGAGGAGTCCCGGCCCCTTTTGGCCGGCCATCGCCGGAATCCCGCCCTGTTTATCGGGCGCACGGGGAACCGGCTTTCCCGGAAGGGGATTTGGAAGAACTATGCGGGCCTTACGGGGCTGGCGGGAACCGGCTCTAAGCTGCATACTTTAAGACATACCTATGCGACGGAGTTGCTGGCCGGCGGCGCGGATCTCCGGTCCGTACAGGAACTTTTGGGTCATGCGGATCTGGCCACCACCCAGATCTATACCCATGTGGATGTGTCCCTCCTTAGGGAAAGCCACCGGCGGTATATGCCTCAGTTACGGGATTACAGGAAATGAGAGTCAAAAAAGAAGCGGCCATCGGAATACTGGTGGCGGCGATCCTGATCTTGGTCTTTACGGGCATTATTGTGTATCAGCGGCGGTCCGGCCGGAACGCCCTGGCGCTGCGGATTGCGGAATTAAGCCCCCGGGGGGGTCCCCCCCAGACTATTGAAGATTTACGGGCCGCCATAAGCGCCTATGAGGCGCAGATAGAACAGCATGTCCGGGACGCGGCCCAGACGGGGATCTATTGGAAGATCCTCGCCACCCGGCTCCAGGACAGGGGCCTGCACCATGAGGCCCTGGAGGCCCTGGAACAGGCCCTGTATTACTACCCGGAGGATCCTTCCCTCCACTACCAGATCGGGGTTTCCGCGGGGATAGCGGCTAAATCCGCCTATGCCGGCCAGGACCAGGAGCGGTACTATGGCCTCTCGGAAAGGGGGTATCTGCGGGCCATTGAGCTGGACCCCCGGTACGCCCGGCCCCGGTACGGCATCGGGGTCCTGTATGTCTTTGAACTGAACCGGCCCCTGGAGGCGGTTCCCCATCTTCTGCGGTACCTGGAGATTACCACCAATGATGTGGACGCCATGTTTGTCCTGGCCAGGGCCTATTATATGGCCCAGGAGTACCAGCCGGCGGTGGATATCTATGATGAGATTATCCGCATTACCAAGGATGCGGATAAACGGGCCGAGGCCCTGAACAATAAACAGTTCGTTTTGGATGCGCTTTATGGATAAACGGGGCCTCTTGGATCTGATGATCATCCGCATCCCCGGCCTCTCCGCCGCGGGGCAGCTTAAGCTGGTCAAGGCCTTTGGGGAGGAGGGGGAATTGACCGGGCTTTCAAAAAGGGATATTGAGGGGATAACCGGCCGTTCCCCGGACCGGTATTCCTGGACCATGGATGCCCTGCGGGCCCGGGCGGAGGGGGATGCGGAGGCGGCCCGGCTCCGGGGCATCGCCTATGTTTCCTATGTAAGCCCCGGCTATCCCCCCCTGCTCCGGGAACTCTGGGATCCGCCGGCGGTGCTGTTCTACCGGGGGGCCCTTCCCGACCCCGAAAAGCCCCTGGCCGCGGTGGTGGGAACCCGGCGGCCCTCGGGGGCCGGGGCCGCGGCGGCCTACGATATGGCCCGGGCCCTGGCCCGGGGGGGAGTGCCGGTGGTTTCCGGCCTGGCCCTGGGTATTGACGCCATGGCCCACCGGGGAAACCTGGAAGGGGGCGGGGCTACCCTGGCGGTCCTGGGCTCCGGGCTGGATCAGATCTACCCCGCCTCGAACCGTATGCTGGCCCGGCGGATCCTCGAAACCGGGGGAGCGTTGATAAGCGAATATCCCCCCGGCACGGGGCCCCAAAAATGGCATTTCCCCGCGCGGAACCGGATCATTTCCGGCCTTGCCCGGGGGACCCTTATTGTTGAGGCGCCCCGGTCTTCGGGGGCCCTGATCACCGCCCAGTTTGCCCTTGATCAGGGCCGGGACCTCTGGGTTGCTTCGGCGGGGATCGCCTCCCCCCTGGGGGAGGGGAACCGGAAACTTGCCGAAGAGGGGGCCCGGATTGTTTCCTCCGCCGGGGATATCCTGGCCGAATGGGGACTCCCGGGCCGGGAAGACGGGGGTTCCGGCCCCGGCGGGCAGGAGCCCGGCCCCGGCGAGCCTGGTTGTTCAAGGGGGGCCGCCTTGGCATCGTCCTTAGCGCGGTCCCTGAATATCGTTTATGAGGATTAGAAAAGCATGGCGTCAAAGAACGAAAAAAAGACAAAGGACAAGAAGACCCTGGTCATCGTGGAATCTCCGGCTAAGGCAAAGACCATCGAAAAATACCTGGGTCCTTCTTACACCGTAAAGGCCTCTATGGGACACCTCATAGATCTGCCCAAATCCCGGCTGGCCATCGACGTGGATCACGACTTCGAGCCCGAATACATCACCGTCCGGGGGCGGGCCAAGCTCTTAAAGGAGCTCCAGGGGGACGCCAAAAAGGCGGAGACCGTACTCCTGGCCAGTGATAATGACCGGGAAGGGGAGGCCATCGCCTATCATTTGCGGAACGCCATTACCGCTAAAACCGCCAAGGTCCCCATCCGGCGGATCAGTTTTAACGAGATTACCCCCATGGCGATTAAGGATGCGGTGGACCATCCTGCGGGCATTGACGAAGCCAAGGTCAACGCCCAGAAGGCCCGGCGGGTTTTGGATCGCCTGGTGGGTTACAACCTTTCGCCCCTGCTCTGGAAGAAGGTAAAGAACGGCCTCTCCGCCGGGCGGGTGCAGTCCGTGGCCCTGCGGCTTATCTGCGAACGGGAAAAGGAGGTGGAATCCTTTATCCCCGAGGAATACTGGACCCTGGAGGCGGATTTTAAGGTGGGAAAGGCTTCCTTTACCGCCCAATTGGTAAGCTGGCAGGGGAACAAGCCGGACTTAAAAAGCGAGGCCGAGGTCAAGGCCATTATGGATAAGCTGGCCGGCGTTGACTGCGTGGTCCGGGATGTCCGGGAAACCGACAAGACCGTAAGACCCAAGCCGCCTTTTACCACCTCCCAGCTCCAGCAGACCGCGGCGAACCGCCTTGGCTTTACGAGCAAGAAAACCATGCAGATAGCCCAGCAGCTCTACGAGGGGATAAACATCGGCAGCTCCCGGGTGGGGCTTATCACCTATATGCGTACCGACTCGGTCAGGATTTCCCAGCTTGCCCTGGATGAGGTCCGTACCTGGATCGGTTCCCAATACCCCAAGGATCTCCCCGAAAAGGCGGTGGAGTACACGGTGGGGAAAAAGGCCCAGGACGCCCATGAAGCCATCAGGCCCACCTATGTAAACTATACCCCCGATGAGGTAAAAGAACATCTGTCCAAGGATCAGCTCCGGCTCTATGCGATTATCTGGGAGCGCTTTGTGTCGAGCCAGATGAATAGCGCCAAAACCCGGACCGTCAGCACCGATATTCAGGCCGGGGAGGGGCTGTTCAGGATCGCGGGGACCAAGGTGGTGGAAAAGGGTTTCTACAAGGTAATGAAGATCCTGGGAAAAGAGGACAAGGGAAGCGCCTTCCCGGTCCTTAAGGTTGGGGACAAGGTGCAGATCGACAAGTTCCACCCGGAACAGCATTTTACCCAGGGCCCGCCCCGGTACACCGACGCTTCCATCGTAAAAACCCTGGAAGAAAAGGGCATTGGCCGGCCCTCTACCTACGCGCCCACCATTTCGGTTCTGCTGGACAGGTACTACGTTACCCGGTCCAATAAACAGCTGGTCCCCACCCTGCTGGGCAGGATGATCTGCGACATGCTGGTGGAGTATTTTCCCCATGTGGTGGATGCGGGTTTTACCGCCTCCATGGAAACCAAGCTCGATGAGGTAGAGGAAAGCCAGCTCCTCTGGCCGGACATGATCCGGGATTTTTACTTTCCCTTTAAGGAACAGGTGGATGAGGTGGGAAAAACCCTGGAGTCCTTTAAGGGTTCCCTGGACGAGGCCACCGATTATGTCTGCGAAAAATGCGGCAAGCCCATGGTAAAAAAACTTGGCCGCTTCGGGTTCTTTTTGGCCTGCTCCGGCTTCCCGGAATGCCACAATACCCGCTCCATTCCCCTGGCCAAGTGCCCCCGGCCGGGCTGCGGGGGGGACATCGTGGCCCGCAAGACCAAGGGCAGGGGCAAGGAATTTTACGGATGCACCAATTACCCGGACTGTGATTTTATTAGCCATTTTAAGCCCATAAACCAGAACTGCCCCAGGTGCGGGCAATTTATGGTAGAGAAATACGATAAGAAGAACGGGGCCCATAAGGCCTGTATCAACCCGGATTGCGATTATCTCCACTCCAGCGACGATGAGGAGCCGGACAATGGTACATAAACCGCCGGTCCGCCCCGGGGACGCAAGCATCCTGGGAGAATACCTCCGTTATCTCGGTTCGGTCCGGGGGGTGTCGGGGCGGACCCTCCGGTCCTATGGGACCGATTTATTCCGGTTCGCCGCGTACTGCGAAAACCACGGCGTCAGCCCGGAGGGGGCTTCCCCCGGGGAGGTCCAGGGCTTTATCGGCGATTTAAGCGCCGAGGGGATCGCTTCGGTAAGCGTGAACCGGGCCCTTTCGGCGATCCGGGGCTTTTACCGCTGGCTTATCCGTTTCGGGTACCGCCGGGATAACCCCGCCGGGACCCTGCGGAACCTTAAGACCCCCCAAGCCCTGCCGTCCTTTCTCTGGGAAGAGGAGATGGCGGACTTTGCGGAGTCGCCGGAAAGGGCGGGCATTTTGTGGCCCCTCCGGGATAAGGCCCTGATTCTGACCATGTATTCCGCGGGGCTCCGAATTTCAGAATTGGCCTCCCTGTCCATGGAGACCCTGGATCCCCGCCTGACCGGAGGCCGGGTCCTGGGAAAGGGAAACAAGGAACGGTATGTGTTTTTTTCCGATGAAGCCCGGGAAGCCCTGGGGGCCTATATGCCGGCCCGGCAGAGCCGGATCATGGGGGAGAATCCCACGGACCGGCTTTTTGTCAGCCGCCGGGGCGGGCCCCTCTCGGTCCCCGGCATACGCTGGATCATCCGCCAATATGCGGAACGGTCGGGGCTGCACAAGAACGTGCATCCCCATGCCCTAAGGCATAGCTTTGCCACCCATCTGGTCAACGCGGGCTGTGATATCCGGGTAATACAGGAACTTTTGGGCCATGCCAGTCTGTCCACCACCCAGCGCTATGCCCATGTGGATATTGAACATTTAAAACGGGTTTATGCCGCGGCCCATCCCCACGGGGGCAGGGTGGGGAGAAGGGAAACCGGGCAGCGGGAAAAAACGGAAGAGGGAGTGTAAGATGAAGGGACGAAAAAACAAAACAGACGGCAGGGAGTTCCGTTCCACCACGGTTCTTGCGGTTCGCCGGGATGGAAAGGTAGCCATGGCCGGGGACGGCCAGGTAACGCTGGGCGAAACGGTGGTGAAGAATAACGCGTGCAAGGTCAGGCGCCTCTGGAACGACCGGGTCCTCTGCGGCTTCGCGGGGGCCACCGCGGACGCCTTTACCCTCTTTGACCGCTTTGAGGAGAAACTCAAGGAATACTCCGGCGACCTCGCCAGGGCGGCGGTGGAACTGGCCACCGAGTGGCGTACCGACCGGTCCCTCAGACGGCTGGAGGCCATGCTTCTGGTGGCGGATCAGAGCAAGACCCTCCTTATTTCCGGCACCGGGGACGTGATAGAACCGGCGGAAAGCGCCCTGGCCATTGGGTCCGGGGGCAATTACGCCTATGCGGCGGCCCTGGCATACCTGGACGGCAGCAATCTTTCCGCCGCGGAAATCGCCACGCGGAGCCTGCGTATTGCCGGAGATATCTGTATATACACTAACGGGCATATCACCCTGGAGGAATTAAACTAATGAACGAGAAGGATCTTGACCGGCTTACCCCCCGGGAGATTGTGGCGGAGCTGGATAAATATATCGTGGGCCAAAAAAAGGCCAAGCGGGCGGTGGCGGTGGCCCTGCGGAACCGGATCCGCAGGCTCAAGCTGGATCCCGAAATACGGGAGGATATTGCCCCCAAGAATATCCTTATGATAGGACCCACGGGGGTGGGGAAAACGGAGATTGCCCGGCGGCTTGCAAAATTGGCGGGTTCCCCCTTCATTAAGGTTGAAGCCACCAAGTATACCGAGGTTGGCTATGTGGGCCGGGATGTGGAATCCATGATCCGGGACCTTATGGCCGCGGGGGTCCAGATGGTAAAGCAGGAAATGCAGGAAGCCGTCACCGTGGAGGCGGAGAAACGGGCCGAGGAGGCCCTGCTGGACCTGCTTCTTCCGGGGACGGGCAAGAAAACCAAGGAACCCAAAACCCCGGAGGGCCCGATGGTGCGGCCCATGGGGGCCTTTTCGATCAATCCGAATAACGAAAACGGCCCGGGCCCGGCCTTTATGGGCGCCGCCATACAGGTAGGCATCCCCGCCGGAAGAAACAAGGCCGGGAATATGGCGGACATGCCCGCCGGACCTGACCAGGAGCCGGAGGACGGCGCCGGGGCTAAGGGGCGGACGCCTAGGGATTCCCCCACCAGGGAAAAATTCAGGGCCATGCTCCGGGAGGGCAAGCTGGAGGACCGGCTGGTAGAAATAACGGTCAACCAAAACCCCCAGTTCCCGGCCATCGAAATGATGGGGGGAGGGATGGAGGACATTGAGTCCAGCCTTTCGGGGATCGCCGGCTTCTTTGGCGGGGGGAAGAAGAAGAAACTGCTCCCCGTGAGCCGGGCCAGGGAGATCCTTATCAATGAGGAATCGGAAAAACTGATAGACCGGGACCGGGTAAGCGACGAGGCCCGGCAGCGGGTAGAGGAGACGGGGATCGTCTTTATCGATGAGATTGACAAAATCGCGGTTAAGGGAGACCGGGGCAACGGCCCCGACGTATCCCGGGAGGGGGTACAGCGGGATATCCTCCCCATCGTAGAGGGGGCCACGGTAAATACCAAGTGGGGACCCGTGGACACGAGCCATATCCTCTTCGTAGCCGCCGGGGCCTTCAATGTCAGTAAGCCCTCGGACCTGATCCCCGAACTTCAGGGGCGCTTTCCCCTGCGGGTGGAACTGGAGTCCCTGGGCAAGGAGGAGTTTCTGCGGATCCTCACGGAACCCAAGAACGCCCTGACCAAGCAGTACATCGATCTGCTGGGGACCGAGGGGGTGGAAATTGAGTTTACCCCGGAGGCCATTCAGCGCCTGGCGGGCCTGGCCGCGGATGTCAACTCCCAGCTGGAAAACATCGGCGCCCGGCGGCTCCACACCATCATGGAGACCCTCCTGGAGGAACTTTCCTTTGAGGCCCCGGATATTACCCCCGCCAAGGTCAGCATCACCGAGGCCTACGTCAACGAGCGGCTCAATGATCTGGCGGTAGATCAGAACCTGGGCCGGTATATCCTTTAAGGAAGAGTGTTAAGGGTGAAGGGGGGGATGCCGATGTTTAAAGAAAGATGGGGGGAGAATTGTGATGATTGAGAATAACTTTTCCAAGACCGTGGATTTAGTACACCGCGCCATGGACGCCAATCTGATCCGGCGGAACGTTATTGCCAATAACCTGGCCAATGCGGAGGTTCCCAACTTCAAACGTTCGGACGTGAACTTTGAAAGCGAACTGAAACGGGCCCTGGAGACGGAGAAGCAGCGCCCCGCCCTGGAATTGACCCTGACTAATCCCAAGCATATCCCCAACTGGCGGGAGCGGGATTACCGGGATGTTAAACCCCGGCGGGTCCTGGATTATGTCAGCACCTCAAAAAACAACGGGAACAACGTGGACCCGGAGCAGGAAATTATGCTGGCCCTGGAAAACCAGTTAACGTATACCCTGATGGCCCAGGCGGTGACCTTTGAATTCAGCCAAATCAGCATGGTATTAAGGTAGGATAGGATATGGGACTTTTCAGTTCAATTAACATTGCCGCCACCGGGATGAGCGCCGAGCGGCTCCGTTCCGACGTAATCGCCGACAATATGGCCAACGCGTCCACCACCCGGACCGCCGAGGGGGGACCCTTTAGGCGCAGCCGGGTGATCCTGCGGCCCCGGGTGGAACAGCCCTACTGGCGTTCCCCCTTTCTGCCGGAGATGCTGGATAATGGTTCCGGCCAGGGAGTCCGGGTGGCGGAGGTGCAGAAGGATTATGCCACCGAACTCCGGCTGGTCTATAATCCCACCCATCCGGACGCCATCAAGACCGGCCCCCGGGCGGGGTATGTGGAGATGCCCAATGTGGATATCGTTACCGAAATGGTAGATATGATCGCCGCATCCCGGGCCTATGAGGCAAACGCTTCTATTATTGATGGTTCCAAGGCCATGTTTCTTAAGGCCCTGGAAATAGGTTCACGGTAAAGATTGGAGGAGTTAAGGGATGACCATATATAGACCGGAATTAGTTACCGGGGACCGGGTTCCCATGGTGGTAACCCATCCTAAACACCTGACCCCGGCTAAGGGGGGGGTGATTGCCCAGGGTGAGGCCATATCCCTTATGGGGGAAAAGATTGGCGCCGAGGCGGTGATCCGCGCCGGCACCTTTGAAGATACCATGCTCCGGGCCCTGGACAAGGTAAGCGGGGCCCAGAATTTTGCCAGCAATCTTATACAGACCGCCATTACGGATCCCGATTCCGTGGATGCCCAGGATATTACCATTGCCCAGGCAAAGGCAAATATGTCCCTTGATATCACCCGGACCGTACTGAACCGTATTGTCCAGGGTTGGAAGGAACTTATCAATGCCCGGTAAAAATATACCTTAAATAGACAGTTCTTCTGGGGAGGGGAATATGAACGAATTTTTTAAAAAACTCATTGGACAGATCACGAGCCTCTGGGGTAAGTGGTCTTTGCTGCAAAAGATCATCCTCATTGGTATTACCGTATCCGCCATCGCCGGGGTTGCGGCCCTGGTCACCGTTTCTTCCGCGCCGTCCATGGTGCCGGTTATCGACAATCCCATCCGGGACGAAGAGGCCCGGGACCGGATCGTCACCAGGATCAACGAAGAGGGGGTAAGAACATCGGTATCTGCCGCGGGAATCATCATGGTGCCGGATGAAAAAACCGCCCAGCGGATCCGGGCCATTCTGATCCGGGAAGACCTTATCCCCACGGGGACCGATCCCTGGGCTATTTTTGATCTGGAGCGCTGGACCATCACCGACTTTGAGCGGAACGTAAACCTCCGCCGGGCCATTACCCAGATGGTAACCGACCACGTAAAGGCCCTGGACGATGTGGACGACGCCAATGTTACCATTGTTATGCCCGAGCAGGAACTCTTTCTGGCGGACCAAAACCCGGTTACCGCCAGCGTGATCATCACTCCCCGGCCGGGAAGCGACATTACCCAGAACCGCAAGAAGGTAGAGGGGATCCAGAAGATCCTCAAATTTGCCGTGGAGGGGCTTCTGGACGAGAATATCGTCATCACCGATCAGAACGGCCTGGTCCTGAACGATTTTTCCGGCATGGCCGCCCTGGACCGGCTTAACCTGATCGAACGGGAGGCTAAGATCGTCAGGACCCTGGAGGCCCAATACCGGGCGATCATCCTCAAGTCCCTGCAGGGGACTTTTACCTCCGACCGGGTCCGGGACCTTAATATCAAGATAGATATGGATATGTCCCAGAAGGAAATTAGTACGGAGGAATTTTTCCCCATTACGATTAAGGAACGGACCCCGGGGCTTCCCTATGACGACTCGGAGTATGCTAAATCCATTACCCGGTCCAGTTCCAATTCCAGTACCGCCTGGGAAGGGACGGGCTTCAACCCCGAAGGCCCCGCAGGGGTGGAGGGACAGACCACCCCGGCCTTCCGGGATATGTCCAACCTCTATGGCAAGGTCAGCCAGGAAACCCTGACCCATAATGAGGAGATCAACAGCCGCAGAACCCAGGAGGAACGGAGCCCCAACATAGACCGGGT
>JAISOR010000094.1 GCA_031275535.1 Treponema sp.
ACATTTTGCTTTTCTCTTTCCTGCCTGCCTTGCGATACTGGGGAGCCAGCTCCCCGGTCAATGATTTTTTTACGCTCATTGGTAACCCCATGTTTTCCTCCGATCCCTCCATCGGCGGACTGTATTTGGGTTAGATTTTTTATGAGGCAATGCGCCCCCTTGAACGAAGCCCCCATTACCGGTAAATTCAAAGGTACTATGACAGATGTCCATAATGATGTGCTGGAAGATGAGGATTTCGATACTATCTTGTCTTCGGATATAGATTTTTCCGGGACCCTTAATTTTGAGAAACCCTTTCTTATCCGGGGCAGGCTTTCCGGGGAAATTGCCGCCCAGGGACTCCTGGTGATTGATGAAGCCGCGGTGGTGGAGGCCAATATCCGTGCGTCCAAGGTGGTGATCCGCGGTTCGGTAAAGGGAAATGTCACCGCCACGGAGAAGGTTGAGGTGACCATAACCGGAAAACTGGTGGGAAATGTCACTGCCCCGGAGGTTTTTATGGAAACCGGCTGTATTTTTAACGGCCGCTGTACCATGACCGCGAAAAAAAACCTAGAATAGTATATATGAAAAAAGTAAGTTTTTCCTTTATGGTTTTTTTCCTTTCCCTGGCCCCGGTCCTTGCCCAGACGAGGCCCGATGCCCTGGAGGAGTACCGGAACCGTAACTATGAGGCCGCGGTTTCCATCTGTAAGAATGAAATCGCCGCTAATCCCAACAACCTGGAATCCCATGTGGTGATCTGCTGGAGTCTTATCAACCTTGGCCGGTATGAGGAGGCCCTGGGCTATGCCCGGGCCGGCCGGAATATCAGCCGGTACGACATACGGATCATCGAGATTTTGGGGGAAATAAGCTATTACCAGGGCCGGAACGACGAGGGTTTGCAGTTCTTTCAGGAGTATATCAACCTTGCCCCCGAGGGGGGACGGATCGATACGGTCTATTATTTTATTGGGGAGATATATATCAGGCTGGGGCGGTTCCGCCATGCGGATATTGCCCTGTCCACGGCGGTTCACTATGTGCCGGGGAACGCCGCCTGGTGGACCCGTCTTGCCTATGCCCGGGAAAACGCCGGGGACCTGCAGGAGGCGGTGGCCGCCTATGAACGGGCCCTGGCCCTCAATTCCCAATATGCCGATGCCCGCCGGGGCCTGGATAGAGCCCGTCAGGCCTTGAGCGTCCGGTAGGTATGCTTTCCGTCGCCCTGCAAACCCTGGGTTGTAAGCTAAATCAGCTGGAAAGTGAAGCCATTGCCGAATCCTTCCAACTCGGGGGCTTCCGGGTTTTGCCCCCGGATGATCCCGCCGCCGATGTCATCGTGGTTAATACCTGCACGGTCACCTCCAGGGCAGAGCAGAAGGCCCGGCGGATTATCCGCCGGGCCTTAAAGGAGCATCCCTCGGCGTGCGTTATCGTCACCGGCTGTTATGCCCGGCTGGACGGAAAGGCCATAGCCTCTTTAGAGGCCGCCGCCCTGGACGCGGAGGAAGCCGCCGTTCCCCGGCCCTGCGACCGGGGGCCCCTCCCGGGCAGGCGGCTTTTTGTGCTGTCCGGGGAGAAAAGCGCCCTTTTGGACCTGCCCCGGCTTTTGGGGGATTCCCCGGCATTACCGGGATTTCTGGAAGAATGGGCTGCCGGCCTTGGGAACGCGGGGCGGGGGGATCCCTTTCGGTTTAATGTAAGGGATTTTTCCTTCCATTCCCGGGCCTTTCTGAAAATCCAGGATGGCTGCGATAAACGCTGTTCCTACTGCCGGGTCAGCCTTGCCCGGGGCCCCAGCGTGAGCCTGGAAGCCGGGGAGGTCCTGTCCCGGCTCAAGGCCCTGGAGGACGCGGGTTTTGCGGAGGCCGTATTAACCGGGGTAAATATAAGCCAGTACCGGGATCAGGGCCGGGACCTGGGGGGGCTCCTGGAGTACCTTATCGCGGGCACCGGCAGGATCGGGCTGCGGCTTTCTTCAATCGAGCCCGAGGGGATCCGGGGGAGCCTGCTCTCTGTTTTGGGGCATCCCCGGATCCGGCCCCATTTCCATCTGTCAATCCAGTCCGGGAGTCCCGGAATATTGGAAAAAATGCGGCGGACCTACGGCCCGGAGGACCTGCTCTCCGCCGCCGAATTCCTGCGATCCCGGCGGGATGATCCTTTCCTGGCCTGTGATATTATTACGGGTTTCCCCGGCGAAACCGAAGAGGACTTTACCAGGACCTATGACCTGTGCCGGCGGATAGGCTTTGCCTGGATTCATGCCTTTCCCTATTCCCGGCGGCCCGGTACGGAGGCCTATTCTCTGGGGAAAAATGTCCCGGAGCGGGATGCGGTCCGGCGGGTTGAGGCCCTCCTGGCCCTGGCCCGGGCGGGCCGGGGGGATTATATAGGACGCTGGATAGGGAAACCCCTGGAAGCGGTCATCGAGACGAATAAGAAAAAAAACACGGGATATATGACCGCTTTATCCGATAATTATCTTAGGCTTTTGATTCCCCTCAAAGGAACGCCGCCGCGGTCTCCGGGAAGCCCCCTGCGGTGCCGGATACAGACCCCTCTGAGCCCTTCGGAATGTCTGCATGGCCCCGGTGATGCTAACGGGCGTTTTGATGCAATAGCCGAATCTTTGGAATAATGGCATCCCGAAGCGTTTTACTGTATATTATTAAGAAGGAGTTATGAATGCAGGGTTTTTTGCGAAAACCTGTCTTAATAATACTTTTTGTATGTATTCTGAAGGTTCCCGGTTTTGGGGAGACTATTGCCCCCTTTGTCATGCCCTCCGCCCGATCCGGCGCTTTAGGGGGGACCCATGCGGCCCTGGCGGATGATTTTTATTCCCTCTTTACCAATCCCGCCGCGTTTGTCGGCGTTAAAGAGCAATTCAGCGCGGCGGAAGTAACGGTTAGTATGTATGGTCCGGTATTTGAAGCCATGGATCTGGCCTTCGATATTGCGGGTAGTGATTTAGACAGTATTGATATTTCCGGCCTTGTGGGCCCAAAGGGATTTGCCGCGGGCTTTGATATGGGAGGCCCGGTTTCCGTAGGATGGATAGGCCGCGGTTTGGGTTTTGGCCTGTTTAACCGTACAAAGACCGAAGTAGTTCTGAGCGGAACCTCGATGCGGCCCCTGATCAGTGAAGAAATACTGCTGGTGGGGGGATATTCCTTCAGGCTGCTTAACAACCAAAGCCATGTCCTTGATCTTGGCTTTTTAGGGAAGGGCTTTTTCCGGGGCGCAATGGACATGGCGGTCTCCGTATTCGAATTAGAGGCTATTATAAGAGATCCCATGGATCATCTCTTTAAGACCCAATTAGGGGTTGGTCTTGATCTGGGGCTTCGGTATACCTTTGCCAGTGCGTTCAGTGTCGCCCTGGTTTGTTACGATGTTTATTCCCCCGCCCTGGTAAGCAGCTATGCCTCCCTGGGCGCTTTCTTTGATAAGGAGGATCCGGTGGACGCCAGGGGCTATGCCACCGTGGCCCGCCGTTTGGATCTGGGCCTTATGTACCGGATCCGTTCCCCCCTGTTAAGCCGGTATATTTCTGATTTTACCATCATGGTGGATTATCAGAATTTTTTGGATTTTTTTGCCCTTATCCCCCGGAACCCGGTATTGAACATCGGAATCGGCGCCGAAGTGGTTGTCTTGCAGGCCCTGAGCCTCCGGGTGGGTATCGCCGACGCCTTGCCGGCCATAGGATTCGGCCTGGATCTGAGTTTTATGAAGATAGAATTTGCCATCCGGGGCAAGGAACTGGGCCTGGATCCGGGGATGAACCCCGTCTATGCGGTGGATCTGGGCCTGCTTTTCAGATATTAAGCCCCGGTACTCCGTAAGGAAAGACCAGGGCAATGTTTTGGTGTTTCTCCGTGATATTCCGGAGAAACCGCACCGGTACGGTGGAGAAAAACCTGGTGGGGTGGCATCAGACCAAGGTCTGTCGGACCAAGGTCCGGTGTAAAATCCATAGGGGGGACCCCTCGGGGGGCCCCTATGGATTTTACAGCCGCCAGGACCCCCAGTAATTCTCTCCGGACCGTACCGGTGCTTTCATTTAGAGTATCCCGGATAAACAGTAAATGCTTTACCCCGGTTGCGGGGGATTGACCTTTAGCGGCTTGTTCGGGTAGGGTATAAAAATGCGGGCCGCTAGCTCAGTAGGTAGAGCAACGCCCTTTTAAGGCGTGGGTCACACGTTCGAATCGTGTGCGGCTCAAAATGTAAGTCTTTGCTGTATAAGTAAAATGGAAGATCCCTTTACCAAATTGCTCATGCAGGAAGTTGAGGAGACCGATGCTCTTGAATTTATCGCCCGGATTGCCCGGAGAAATATGGAGCGCCGGGACCTCAAGCTGGAACATGGAACTGTATGATTGGGACATGGCGGACCATATCAATACCAAAGATGAGGTCTTCGCTTACCTTGAAGGCGCCCTTGAAGAAAATGACATGGAGACTTTTTTTGATGTGGTAGGAGCCATAGCGCGGTCTAAGGGTATGGCGCAGATAGCTAAAGACCTGGGGCTTAACCGGGAAAGTCTGTACAAATCTCTTTCCCGTGAGGGGAATCCATCGTTTGCAACGATAGCAAAAGTCATCGATCTCCTTGGGTACCGGATCGAGATAAA
>JAISOR010000101.1 GCA_031275535.1 Treponema sp.
GAGTTTGAGCGAAACCGTCCCATCATCGGAAACGGACACAAATTCCACATCCCCGCCATCCGCCTGGAGGGAGGGACGAACATTATTCAGGGCAAGTTTTACTTCTTCTTCGAGCATAAGGATCTCCTACCTAATATCATAATAAAAAAACAACAGGATAATCAAGTACCATTACAGTAGATCCACATTTGAATCCACCTTTGAACGAGAAAATGGCCCTGGCGGAACATCTTTATCCATTGAAAGGATTTTCCCTAAAGGATAGTATTATATTATAGATGAGGTGATTTCAGAGTGTCAAATTTTGAAATGGCCCGGATATTTTTAAAGAGGAGGGCTCCATGGGTGAACCTTTCGATTTTACTGTTGAGGAATTGGGGAACCGTACTATTCATTCCCCTATTGCAATGTCAACTACCCTTGGCGATATGATAGCTAATTATGTGACGGATAATGAATTTATCCGCCTGGACGCCACGGTGAAGTTGGGGGACCAGGTTACTGTGGACAGAAGCCAGGTTTTTGAGTGCGCCGGGCCTCGGGAGATGATCTACTTTGCCCCTCAGCATGTTCATGCGGGGATCGTCAGCTGCGGGGGGCTTTGTCCGGGGATCAATGATGTGATCCGGGCCATAGTCCGCTGTCTTTTCCGCTATGGGGTAACCAGGGTTACGGGGATTCGGTACGGATACAAGGGATTCCTCTCGGAATATGGCTTTGACACGATACGCTTGGATCCCGATATGGTAGATGATATTCACAAGATCGGCGGCACCTTTTTGGGAAGCGCCCGGGGAGGCGGCAAAGAGGTGTCCAGAATTGTGGACGCCATAGAACGGCTCAACCTGAATATGGTGTTTACCATAGGCGGCGACGGGACCCAGAAGGGTTCCCTGGATATAGCCGAAGAAATAGGCAAGCGGAAGCTCAAGATTGCCATGGTGGGGATCCCCAAAACGGTGGATAATGATTTTTCTTTTATCCAGAAGTCCTTTGGGTTTGATACCGCGGTGACCAAGGCGGTGGAGGTGGTAACCGCGGCCCACATGGAAGCCCACTCCCAAATTCATGGCATAGGATTGGTAAAGGTGATGGGCCGGGATTCGGGGTTCATTGCCGCCCATACGGCCCTGGCCAGCCACGAGGTGAATTTCGTGCTTATCCCCGAGGTTCCCTTTGAACTGGAGGGCCCCAACGGATTTTTCGCCCACCTGGAGAAACGGCTCCGGTCCCGGAAGCATGCGGTGATCATCGTTGCCGAAGGGGCCCTGCAGGATCAACTGATAAAAGAAAAGAAGACCGATGCCGGGGGAAATGTCAAAATGGTCGATGTGGGGACCTATCTTAGGGACCGGATCCAGGATTATTTTGACCGGAAAAACATGGAGATCAACCTTAAATACATTGATCCCAGTTACATGATCCGCTCCGCGCCGGCGGCCCCCAGCGATTCCATTTACTGCGAGCGGCTGGGGAACGCCGCGGCCCATGCGGCCATGGCGGGAAAGACGAAGGTCCTTATCGGCCTGGTGAACAATGAATTTGTGCATCTTCCCACAAAGGTGGCGGTTGCCAATCGTAATCATGTGGACCCCGAGGGCAGCCTTTGGCGGGATACCCTGGACGCAACCCATCAGCCCGTGCTTATGGTAAACAACGTTACGAATGATATCTTTAGTAAAGAATACAGAATACAGGCCTAGACTCCCTAAGCGGGGCCTTTGGTGACCTATATTGCCCGGGGCGGTCCCGGCCTGGATCTTTCCGCCGGGGAAATAGACACGCTGTTTTCCCAGGCCCTCTCCCGGGCCCTGGCGGATCTGGGGGATCCCCGGCCGGTGATCATCCTGCCCCCCGATGGGACCCGGTTCCATTCCCGGGCGGGGTATCTGACGGATCTTGCCTGCCGGGAACTTCTGCGGTCCGGGACGGAACGGCTGGGCGCGGTGATGCCCGCCCTGGGGACCCATGCCCCCATGACCGCAGCCGCTCTGGGGCGGATGTTTCCCGGCACGCCGCCGGATAAATTCCGCGTCCACGATTGGCGGCGGGATGTGGTGGAGCTTGGCCGGCTGGAAGCGGACTGGGTCGAGGCGGTCTCCGGCGCCCGCTATGATTGGCCCGTACAGGTAAATAAAATTATCCGGGACGGCGGGTTTTCTTTGGTCCTTTCCATAGGCCAGGTGGTACCCCATGAAGTGGTAGGCATGGCCAACCATGCGAAGAATGTTCTGGTGGGAACCGGCGGGAAAGAGGCCATCGACAAGAGCCATTTTGTGGGGGCCCTTTATGGCATGGAACGGATGATGGGCCGGGTCGATACTCCGGTCCGGGCCATGTTTGATGAGGGGCTGCGCCGTTTTGGCAATCAACTGCCGCCCATACTCTGGGCGCTTACGGTACTTGGCCCCCGGAGCGATTCGGAGGCCGCCGCCCTGGGGCCGGCCGGGGGGGGCCTGGCGGTGCGGGGCCTTTACGTGGGATTTGGGCGGGACTGTTTTGAGCGGGCCGCGGAACTTGCCCGGCGGGTTAATGTGGATCTTTTGGATGAGCCTGTTGAAAAGGCGGTGGTATACCTGGAGGAGGATGAGTTCCGCAGCACCTGGTTGGGAAACAAGGCGGTTTACCGGACCCGGATGGCCATGGCCGATGGGGGGGAACTCTTGATCCTGGCGCCGGGCCTGGCGGGTTTTGGGGAAGACCGGGGGATCGACGCCCTTATCCGTAAGCACGGCTACCGGCCCGGCGCGGTGATCAAGGAGCGGGTTGCCGCGGACCCGGAACTGGCAGCGGGGCTCAGCGCCGCCGCCCATCTGATCCATGGCTCCAGCGAGGGCCGGTTTCGGATCCGCTACTGTCCCGGTCCGGGGCTGAGCCGAGGGGAGCTTGAGTCTGCCGGTTATGAGTGGGGCAGCCTTGGCGAGGCTCTGGACCGTTACGATGTCAAGGCCCTCCGGCTTGGCTGGAACACCCTGCCCGATGGGGAGCGGATATTCTTTATTCCGAATCCCGCCCTGGGCTTATGGGCAGAAAAAAAGCGGTTTGCCTTATAGCTTTACAGATAGAGATCTATTTTTTCAATAGCCTTGCCATATTCAAACATCAACACATCTTTTTCTATATCGGCGATAATGTCTCTTGTCCGGGTATTTATGTGGCTAAAACTATAGTCCATAAAGAGTTTGTTTACCATTTCAATGTCCATCTTTATCAGCGCGTCTTTTAAAACCTGTAGTTGGGGTTTCAATATATTCATGTCTGTTCCGGATTCCGTTTCTCCGGTGTCCTGGTTTATGACGGTGTAGATGTTGTCGGTTAGGGTGTGCAGGTTTTCCAGGAGTGTGCCGGTTTGAGTGGGTATGACGGTAAGATCTCCATTGCTAATCTCTTCCTCAATCCGGTTTGCGAAACCGCTGAATTCATCGGCCCCGATGCTTTTTGCGGAACCCTTGAGTCCGTGTACAAGGACCGTATAGAGGGAGACATCGTTTGTTTCTACGGCCTGCTTTATCTGTTGGACATGGTCCCGCGCCTCCTGGCAGAAATTTGAGAGGATATTCAGGTAAACCTCCATGGACCCGCCGGTATTGTTCAGTCCCGATAAAACGTTTACGTTGGGAATATCAATAGTCTTATGGGGAATATAGGGCGCCGGTAATTCCGGGGTATCGCCCGGAACAGGGGATGAGACGATCTGTTTTTCCTTTGGGATCCACTGTTCCAGCAGGGTGTCCAGTTTTTTTATTTCAATGGGCTTTTCCAGTAAATCGTCTATGTCATTGCGCAGGAAAACATCTCTTTGTTCAGACCCCGCATTGGCGGTGAGCATGACGATGGGCGTTCTCTGATACGTCCCGTCGTCTTTGTGCAGCTTACGAATGGCCTCGGCGGTCTCCATGCCGTCCATTTCGGGCATCATGTGATCCAGAAAGATTATATCGTAAGAGTTCTTCTTTGCCAGTTCTACCGCATCCG
>JAISOR010000169.1 GCA_031275535.1 Treponema sp.
GTTTCTCCGGGGGTATCCCGGATACGCCCTAAAACGGCACGCGAAACATTGAGCGTGTTTTGGGAACACCGGTAACACCTCCCCCGCGCAAGCGGGTTCTTTGGGCCCCGGAATAAGGAAATGGTTATAGGGCCCGCAAAAAATTGCCCGGTTTTTCCTTATATAGGGGGGGGAAAGAGGCGGCTCCCCGCATAATACGGCTGCCAATCGACAGATTTCCCCGCCCCACGCGACACTTTCTTCACTCAACTCCCCACTCTTCACTCTTCTTCACTCATTGACGGATTTCCCGCTCCTTTTATAATGATACCGGGAGCGTCCTTAATGCGTGTCTTTGTTGCCCTGGAACTGCCGGGGGAATTTTTGCGGGCCCTCAAGAATAGCCTGGGGCCGTTACGGGAAAAACATCCCCGGTTCCGCTGGGTGGAAGAAAAAAACATCCATATCACCCTGGCTTTTCTTGGCGAACTTGACGGGCACGGCCTATCCCTGCTGGAAGAGGCGGTCCGGACGGCGGCGCGGACGGCCAGGGCGATTCCCATTAGCGCGGGGAGGCTTATCACCCTGCCCCGGGGAAGGCCCGCCAATGTGCTTGCCCTTGGGCTTGAAGGGGGAAGGGAGGAGATCGCCGTCCTGGCTTCTTCGCTTGAGGAAGCCATTGCCGCCACAGGAAAAAGGGATGCCTATCCCTTTAGAAAACCGGAAACACGGCCCTTTACTCCGCATATTACCCTGGCCCGCAGGGGGGACCGGCCCATAGACCTGTCCCCGGAAGAACGGGAACTGCCCTTTCCTGCCCGGGGGACCATCAATACCCTAAGGGTCTTCAGGTCCGAGCTGTTCCGGGAAGGGCCCCGGTACACATCCCTTGGGGTCCATGTCCTGGGAGACCGCTAACCCTGGGCGGGCCCCGGGGACTTTGACCCCAGGGCAACAGCATTTACTTTTACTTATATTCAAAGAGGAGCAGGAAATCCGCACGTGGTACTCGGATTAAGCGAGAAACACCCTCTTCCCCCCCATTAAGGAAAGACCGGGCAATTCTTTGTATTTCTTCGGGATACACCCGAGAAACCGCACCGGTACGGTGGAGAAAAACATGGTGGGGTGGCGGTGTAAAATCCATAGGGGGGACCCCTTGGGGGGCCCCTATGGATTTTACAGCCGCCAGGACCCCAAGGAATTTCCTCACCGTACCGGTGTACTTTCATTTAGAGCATCCCGGATAAAGAGTAAATGCTGTTGCCCTGGATTTTCCCCCTTGTCATAATATCTAAACAGGTGTATAGTGACAGCATGGATTTGGGTGAAAAGCTGTCTATTTTGGCGGCGGCGGCAAAGTACGACGCTTCCTGCGCGTCCTCGGGGAGCGGCGGAAACGGGAGGACCGGCGGCCCGCGGAAGGGCGGACCCGGCGCGGCCCGGTTCGGTGCGGCCGTGCCCGCCGGGGTATGCCACAGTTGGACCGGGGACGGCCGTTGTGTAAGCCTCCTCAAGGTCCTCTATTCCAATGTGTGCCGTTTTGACTGCGCCTACTGCGTGAACCGGGCCTCGGCGGATACCCCGCGGGCCTCCTTTACCACCGGCGAGCTGGTGGACCTGACCTGCGAGTTCTACCGGCGCAATTATATAGAGGGGCTCTTTCTTTCTTCCGGGATATTTGCGGACCCCGATATCGTCATGGAGAAACTCATCGGTACGGCCAGGAAGCTGCGGACCGAAGCGGGGTACGGGGGCTATATTCACCTTAAGATCATCCCCGGTACGGGGGAAAAACTTATCCGGGAGGCGGGGCTCTGGGCGGACCGGCTCAGCGCGAATATTGAACTCCCCACGGATAAGAGCCTACAGACCCTGGCGCCCCAAAAATCCGGCAAGGTGATCCTGGGGGCCATGGAGGATGTTTCGGAGGCGGGGAAGGAAAACGAGGAGGACCGGCGGCGTATCAAATCCACCCCGGTTTTTGCCCCCGCGGGCCAAAGCACCCAGCTTATCGTGGGCGCCTCGGAAGAGGACGACCGGCAGATCATCTCCCTGTCCGGGGCGCTCTACCGGAAATTTTCCCTCCGGCGGGTATACTACTCCGCCTTTGTCCCCCTGGGCGCCCCCGGCAGGGGGGGAATTACGGACCCCCGGCTCCCGGACATCCCCGGCCCGCCCCTGGTCCGGGAACACCGGCTCTACCAGGCGGACTGGCTCATGCGGTTCTATCATTTCGATCCTAAGGAAATTCTGGATGTCCCCTATTTAGACATCCATCTGGACCCCAAGACCGCCTGGGCCCTGCGGCGGCTTGACTATTTTCCCATAGAGGTAAATTCCGCGGATTATGAAGACCTCCTCCGGGTTCCCGGCATCGGGGCGACCTCCGCCCGGCGGATCATCGAGGTCCGGCGTTCCCGGGCCCTGTCCTTCGACGGCCTCCGCCGCCTGGGGGTTATCCTCAAGCGGGCCCGGTACTTTATCACCCTCTCCGGGTCCTTCCTGGACCGGCCGGAGGATCCCCGGCGGATCCGCCGGCTCCTCTCGGACCGGGACGGTGCGGGGCTGCAACTGCCCCTGTTCGACTTTTAGGGCCCATAGATAATGGAAATCTCCTACGACGGCAGCCTCCGGGGGCTCTTCTCCCTCCTGGACGGGATTGTTAAGGGCGGCCCCCTGCCGGACCGGGTCCGCCGCGGCGGTCCCCAGGATCCGGCCCGCCCTTTCCGGGCGGGCCCTTCCCCGGATGCGGCCCGGCCCCCGCAATGTTCCGGGCAGGGGGAACAGCCGGACCTCTTCGGCCCCCCTGGAGGGCCGGGACTCCCCTCCCCTCTCGCCGAACCCCGGAACCCCCGGCGGGGAATCTCCGGGGAATACCCCGGCGAGCCCCTGCAATGGGAAGGGCTTGTCCCTTTTCCGTACCCCGCGGCCGGGGAACTTTTTGCGGTTTCGGCAAAGGCCTACGGCAGTTTCCTCTACGGGTGGATGAGCGAGTTCCCCATAGAGGCGGAACTGCTCTCTTTTGCCCGGCAGGTCCTCCTCGCCGCCCGGAAGGCCGGGGATCTTTGTTCCCCCGGGGCCCGGAGGGCGGCGGAAGGGGCCCTGAACGACCGGGGGGAGGCGGCGGTCAGGACCGTGTTGGAGGCCGCCCGCAAGGTCAGGCGGGAGTCGGACCGCCTTATGGGGCTCCTCCGCTTTCGGGTCTTCCCCGGAAACATCCACATTGCCCGCTGCGCCCCGGACCATCTGACCCTTCCAAGCCTGGCCTGCCATTTTAGCCGGCGCTTCGGGGAAATCCCCTGGGCTATAATCGACGAGAAGCGGCGGCTTACCCTGAGCGGCCCCTCCGGGGCTCCACCCCGGCTCCTTTCCGGCGGCCCGGAAGCGGCGGGAGGGGCCCTTCCCCTTGCCCCATCGGCGGCGGGGGAGCCTTTGGATCCCTGGGATCACAAGGATCCCTGGGATCACAAGGATCCCTGGGAAGAACTCTGGCGGAATTACCACCGTTCCATAAACAACGAAAGCAGGAACAATCCCCAATTACAGAAACAGTTCATGCCGGTCCGGTATTGGAAGTACCTGACCGAACTTACCCCGCCGGAAAGCTAAAGGGGTATCTCTATGATAAAGCGGGTTCCGGTGTCGCCGGATTCCTTATTGGTGTTGGAAAGGGTCTTTATGGTCCAGCCGTGAAAATCGATCACCCATTTTACCACCGCAAGACCAAGGCCTATGCCCTGCTCCCTCCTGGAGGAGGAGCCCCGGTAAAAGGTTTCAAAGATATGGGGAAGGTCCTGGGCGGCAATACCGGGGCCGTTATCCCTCACGGTGATACACACGGAGCCGCCGGATTTCCCGGCCTCAAGGCTGATGACCGTGCCCTGGGGGGTAAAACGGATCGCATTGTTCACCAGGTTTTCAAAGGCCCGGACCATCAGTTTTTCATCAATAGGAACGGTGAGTCCCTGGGGCAGCCTGATATCAACATGCATCTTATGCTGAAAAAGTTCAGCGTCAGGGATGAAGCGTTCCGCAAAGCCGGTGAGGAATTTATGCAGATCCACATCCTTTAACTGGCTTCTCCATTCGCCCGAGTCCATACGCACATAGTCAATCAGATCGTTTATCATTCCCTCAAGCTGATCCACCTTTGATTTAATGATTCCCGTGGCGCCCTCGCCTGACGCAAGGCTGGGGCTTATCCCGTCCTCTATGGCCTCGGCATAACCCCGTATCAGGGCCAGGGGCGTTTTAAGATCGTGGGTAACCCCCATGATAAACCGGGCGCGCCGCCGTTCCGCTTCTTTAAGTTCATCCCGCATCTGGTTCAGGGACGCCGTGAGGGACGTTATTTCGTTGCTGCCCCTAACGTCAACCTTAAGATCCAGATCACCCGCGGCGATCCTCCTGGTCGCATTTTCCAGGGCCTGGACCGATTTGGTGATGGAGCCGGCGATGAGGAAGGACATGACCACCGCAAAGAGGACTATCATGATACAAATGACGATGACAAAAAACTGGGGATAAAAGCGGAACCTTCCCTTTGGAGGAGGGGGCTGCTCTTCCTGAACGATGCGGCTTAAAACAAAGCCCCTCCCCTCCAGCCACGGGGGGGAATTAAGAACGAAGGAATGTCTTTTATCAACCATGTCAATCAGTTTTTCGGATCGGGCCAATTCCCCCACGGCCAGTTCCGGAATGGTGGAGAAAACAATCTGCCGGTTGCCGCGGAATACGGCAAAATCCGTATTCCTCCCGGCGCGGGACATAAGCCGGACCAGGCCTTCCCAGTCATGGGGGCTCATACTGCCGTCCAGCATTTCCGCCACCTCTTCGTAGGCCGGCAGGGAATCGTTGATTCTTTCTTCCCTCTCTTCCCTTCTAATCATTTCAAAAAAAAGATACTGGACCAGTATGGCAAGCAGGGGGACCGCGATAATGCCGGTGATCAATAAATAAAACTGGGTCCTTATTTTCATGACGCCCTTCCATCAGGATTTAAGCGGTAACCCATGCCGTATACCGTTTCGATGTAAAGCGGCCTGGCGCTGTCTTCTTCTATCTTCTTCCTGAGCCGCTGGATATAAACCGCCACGGTGGTAACATCTCCGTAGGCGGTTTGCCAGACCGCGTTGTAGATCTGATCCGGCGTCCATGGGCGGCCGCTGTTTTTTGCCAGGAACGCAAGGACCTCATACTCCCTGGCCGAAAGGGGGACCCGCTCCCCGCCCCGGCGCAGCAGGCAGGCGTCGTAATCCAGGATAAAGGGCCCAAAGCCGAAGAGGTTGGCCGATGGCTTTTCTTCAAAGTCCCTGACGCGCCTCAAGACAGCCCTGACCCTGGCGACCAGGACTTTTGGCGAGAAGGGCTTGGTGACAAATTCATCGGCCCCGCCGCCGAGGCCGGTAATAAGATCCTCGTCGCTGTCCCTGGCGGATACGATCAGAACCGGCGTATTATTATCCTTCCTGAACTTTTGGAGGAATTCAAAGCCGTCCATGCCCGGAAGATTGATGTCCAAAATGACCAGATCGGGCTTCCATTCCCCCAGGAGGGCAAAGCCGGCCTCGGCGCTTTCGACCGAACGGGGTTCAAATCCGTCTTTGCTGAGGTATAGAGAAACAAGCTCGGCTAATTCTTTTACATCCTCAATAATCAGTATTTTTCCCTGCATTCGGGCCTCTGCAAAAAACCTCCCGAAAAACCGGTATGGTTCTAAGGGGATCTTATGTAACTCCAGTATACGGATATTGTTTTTATTCCGGCAAGCATAAATAGAGAATATAACAAAAAGTTATAGCCCTTTTATTCACTGTCTATATGCAAAATCCCAATAATAAAACTATGATGAAAAAAACTTATGGGAGATTGATGGTGAGAAATACCTTGTCCGCGGTGATAGTATCTTTGGTTTTCATTTCCGGCGCGGCCGCCGAAAGCCTTAGCCTCGACAGGGCTATAGAAACGGCTATAGCCAACAACACGGATCTGCAAAAGACCGCCCTTGCCTATCAGCAGGCAAAACGGGCGAAGGACTATGGATGGAACCAGTTTCTGCCCAGCATCTCAGGGCCCTCGGTGGGACTTTCCCACACCCATCGTATCTATCCCCCGGAAAGTGACGCCGCCGGTTCTTCCGGCGGGGGATCAGGCTGGTCATGGAGCAGTGTCAGCATCGGGGCCGGCATTACCTTTACTACCGATATACCAACCCAGTTCCGCCTCCTGGATAACAAGTACAAACAGGCCGAGGAAGCCTACAAAAAGGCAGAGCGGGACCTTTCGGCCTCCGTGGCCTCTTCCTTCTATCTCCTCCTTTCGGAAAAGATAGGCATTGACATTCTCACCACCGATATGGAACTAAAAAAGGCCCAATACGACGAGGCGGAGGCCAATTACCGCAGGGGCCTCGCTTCCGAGCTTGATATGCTCAACGCCCAGTACGCCTACCTGATCGCGGGCACGTCGCTGGAGAACGCGGTAAACAAATACAGCGAAGACCTGGCCGCGTTCTTCCTCTTGATCGGCTTGGACGTCAAGAGCGACCTTGAACCGGAGGGAACCATCGAAATCCGGCTGCTGGATATTCCTCCGGCGGAGGAATTGATCGGCCGCTATCTTTTATCCAGGAGCGACATACAGACCCAGATACACACCCTGGAGCAGACAAAGCTGAACGCCTCAAGCCGCATCAGGCAGGCGGCGCCCTCCCTCAGTGTATCCGAGCGGCTCAACCTGAGTCCGGGGAGCTTTAAATTCGAAGACCCCTCGGTTTCCGGGACCTTTTCGCTATCGGTTTCGATTCCCCTGGATCCCTGGATCCCCGGCTCCGCCCAAAGCCTCAACAGGAAAAACGACAGGGACAGCGTCGCCCTGGCGGAGACGGCCCTGGAGGCGGCGAAAAAAAACGCGGCCCAGGATATACAGAAAAAGGCCAACGCCGTGGTTCAGAATGCGGCAAACATCGAGCCTTCGGAACTTAACTACCGGATCGCCATGAGGGCCTACGAGCTTACGGAACAGGGCTACCGCTCGGGAATGGTGAATCAGACCGAGCTCCAGTCGGCGAACCAGAAAAGGGTCAGCGCCGAACAGGCGGCGATGACGACGAAAATTGCCTATCTGACCGCGGTGTATAATTTAGCCCTGGCCCTCAATCTGGATATTACGGAATTCTACGCCCTCTATGCGAGGGATAATATACAATAATGGTCCACGGGACCAAATAGGAGTTTATATGATTTATATGAAAAGGATGATCCTTTTAGCCCTCTGTGTTCTGGCCGCGGCGGGCGCCGCGTTTAGCCAAACCGCGAGCCCGCCGAATTCCGGACCCGGGTCCGCGCCGGAACCGGTAAAGATCAGCGGGAACCTGGGAATCACCGGCGGGATGATAAGCCTTGAGAGCGGCGGCAGCCTCTACTATGTGACGGGGCTCGACCGGTTTTTCGGCTTTATCGACGGCCTCAAGGAAGGGGCGGCGGTAAGCCTGACCGGCTATGCCTTCGACAGTCCCCGCGGGTCCGGGACGAAAATGTTCCGGGTTACCCAACTGGACCTGAACGGGAAGAGCTACGATCTGGCCCCTCCGGCGGAGGAGTTCCGCGGACCGGGAAACGGCCCCCGGCCAATGGGCGGGTTTTCCCCCGGCGGCAATTCCCGCTCCTTCGAGGAGCGGCGGGGCAAGGCTTCGGGCCATCACCACCGGGGCGGCCAGGAAAGGCGGGGTCCCGGCCCACGGAATTAGGGCCTGTCCACAGAGTTGTTGTGGACATGGCAGGTAAAGGGTTCAGAACCCTTCTCAAAAAGGAGCTTATATGACCAGCGGCAAAGGTGATGCGGCGGCAAAGATTGTTGTTATTATTCTGATTGCGGTGTTTCTCGGCACTTCGGCGTATTCCATGTTGAAGGGCAATTCCGCCTCCGCGGGGCCGCCGGCCATGGCGGGCCCGGCGGCAACGGGCCCGCAAGGGGGCCAGGGGCCGGCGGCAGGCCAGGGCCGGCAGGGCCAGGCAGGCGGGGGACAAGATCCGGCGGCGGCAGGTCCGGGCCAGGGCGGCCAGAGTCCGGCGGCGGCAGGCCAGGGCAGGCAGGGCCAGACGGCGGCCAACGCCATTACCGTGTCGGCCAAAACCCTGGCAGGGGAATCTATTCAGCAGGTTATAAAACTAAACGGCGACGTATCGTCCCAGTCCGAGGTAAGCGTATTCCCCGACACCTCGGGGAAAATCGTACGCATATTGAAAAACCTGGGAGACGCCGTAAGGCAGGGGGACGTTATTGCCTACATCGATCCCTCCCGTCCCGGTTCCGCTTATATTGAAAGCCCGGTGGTTTCTCCCGTGGGGGGCACCATAACGAGCCTTCCGGTAACCGGCGGCCTTACGGTCTCGCCTTCCACGGTCATCGCCACAATCGGCGCGCTGGACAAACTAAAGATAACAATCTATGTGTCCGAAAAGTACAGCCCCTATCTTAGGCAGAACCTTCCGGCTTATGTGTCATTTACTTCCACCCCGGGGATTGAATTCAACGCGCTGGTCAGCATGGTAAGCCCGGTGGTGAACAATAAAAACCGCACCATAGAAACCACCCTGAATCTGGCCTCCCAGGACCCGCGTATAAAAGAAGGCATGTTCGCTTCGGTACGGCTGGTTATCCGGGAAGAAAAAAACACCCTGGTCATACCCCGGCCGGCTATCAAGGATTATAACGGCGAAGACACGGTGTATATCATCGACGAAGAAAACCTGGCCCGGCGGGTTCCGGTTACCGTGGGCCTTACCAACGACGCGGAGGCGCAGATCGTCGCGGGCCTTAAGCCCGGCGACCGGGTTATCACCGCCGGCGCCGTTACCGACGGTTCGCCGGTGCGGATCGCAGCGGCGTCGCTGTAACAGGAGCCTGCCATGAACATATCCGAATTATCAGTCAGAAAGCCCGTAACGGTTACCATGCTCTATGTGCTTGTCTGCGTTATTGCGGCGGTATTTATTCCCAAACTGGGGATCGCTCTTTTTCCCAGCGTGAGCATGCCCACCGTTATGGTAAGGACAAGCTACAGCAACGTGGGCCCCCAGGAGGTCGATAAAACCGTTACCGAGCCCATACTCAACCAGCTCCGGCGGGTGGCCGATGTCAAATCAATTACCTCCCGCTCTTCCAGCGGGTCCAGCATGATCCAGCTTGAGTTCGGGTACGACAAGGACCTGGACGAGGCGGTGGAGGATGTAACGTCCGTTCTGTCCCGGATAAGCAACTCCCTGCCGGACGGCGCGGACGCCCCCACTATCATGCGTTTCAGCATGAGCGCCATGCCCATCATGCGGCTTTCCATAACCGGCGACATGAGCCTTAACGACCTTAGGGAGGTGGCCGAAAATACCGTCCAGCCCTATCTGGAACGGGTAAGCGGCGTTGCCTCCGCCGAGGTGAACGGCGGCGCCACCACCGAAATCCACGTGGATGTGAGCAATAACCGGCTCCAGGCTTACGACCTTACCCTGAGCAGCATCACCAGCGCCCTGGCCGCCAGGAACGTCCAGGTTTCCAACGGGACCCTGACCCACGGGAACACGGACTACGAAATTATCACCGATGAATATTTCAAATCCCTGGATGACATAAGAAACACGGTGATCTCATCGGGGTCCGGCTCCGCGGCCATCCGCCTTGACGATGTGGCCGATGTGTACGAAACCATCAACAACCGGGGAATGCGGGTCTACATCGACGGCGTACAGGGCCTTTACATGAGCATTACCAACGAATCCGGCACAAACCCTTCCGCCATTTCAAAGGGCGTCCGGGCGATAATGGGTGAAATAGAAGAGAACCTTCCCAAGGGGGTAAAGGTTACCATCCTTAGTGATGACACCTCCCTCATCGATTCCACCATGAACCAGGTCTATTCCTCCGGTATTTTGGGGGCGATTCTGGCCGTACTCATCATCTTTTTCTTCCTGCGGAACGTCAAAGGTTCCTTCATCGTGGGCCTGTCCATCCCCATTTCAGTGCTGATCACCCTTTCGGTTATGTCCATCATGGAACTCACCATCAACATGATGACCATGGCGGGACTCATCCTGGGAATGGGCATGACCGTGGACTCCTCAATCGTCATTCTGGAGAATATCAACAAACGCCGAAGCTGGGGCGAAAAATCCGCGGTGGCCGCCATTCTGGGCAGCCGTAATATGCTCATGGCGATCATCGCCTCCACCGCCACAACGGTGTGTGTCTTCGTACCCGTCCTGCTTTACCGGGCGGAACTTGAAATGTACGGCATGATGTTCCAGGAACTGGTAATCACCGTGGTGATCTCCCTCATCGTGTCTTTGATTGTTTCCGTTACCCTGGTACCGGCCCTCTGCGGCAGCATTTTAAGGATATACACCAGGACCCAGAAGCCCCTGCGCTGGAAGCCCTTTAGGATAATAGATGAGTTCATCGCGGGGGGTATAAAAAAACTTGAAAACGGCTATGCCCGGGCCCTGGAGTTCTGTCTGGCAAACCGTTTCATTGTCCTCGTCCTGGTGGCGGCCATGCTGATTCCCTCGATCCAGCGGCTCAGTACCTCGGGCATGAACCTGGCCCCCATGTCCCAGGCCGACGATCAGGTGAATGTAAGCGTCCGGCTGCCCATCGGCACCAACAATGACCTGACCCGGGAGTACCTCTTCAATTTCCAGGACATCATCAAACGGGAAATACCGGCGGAGGCCATAAAAAACATTGTCCTTAATACGGGAAACAGCAATTCCGGGTCCATCCAGATAAACCTGCCGCCCCTGGAAGAACAGCCCATGACCGCCCGGCAGATTCAGGATACCCTCAACCCCTTCCTGAATATGTGGAGCGATGTCACCATCAGCTTCTCCGCGGGCCGGGGGCCGGGCGGCGGCAGCCAGGGTATAAATATCCGGGTTATCTCCGACGATGACGCCGCGTCATCCGCGGTTTGTAACGATATTGTGGCCCTCCTCAAGACCCGGGAACCCCAGGTGGAAAATCCCGCCACGGACCTGGAAAACGGCGCCCCCAGATATGAAATAACCATCGATACCGACGCCGCCTCGGCCGCGGGGGTAAACGTCAACACCATCTCCTCCCTGTTAAGGACGGCGATTACCGGCAGCACGGCCACCAGCTTCCATGCCGGCGAGGACGACGTCAGCATCATCGTAGCCCTCTCCGAGGACGAACTCCTGGAACCGGCGGACCTGGGAGCCATTACGATTCAGACCGCCAACGGCCTTATGTCTTTGGATAACTTTATTTCGTACCGGAAGGCCCTGTCTCCCCAGCAGATCCAGCGGGAAGAGGGGGTCCGGGTAAGCCGGGTAAGCGCAAGTCTTGCCCCCGGTGCGGTGGCCACCGTGGTACAGGCCAGGGTGGAACAGTTGATCCAGGAGAATATTGTCCTTCCCGATACGGTTAAACTCGAATACCAGGGCGCGGCCCGGGATATCGGGCGTTTCGGCGGCGCCTTCCTGGTGGTAATACTCCTGGCCGTTTTTCTCGTCTTCGCGGTCATGGCCGCCCAGTTTGAATCCCTGGTGGACCCCTTTATCATCTTTGCGTCCATTCCCCTTCTGGCTATCGGCGTATCCCTGGTATACCGCCTCATGGGAGAAACCCTAAGCCTCTACTCCCTGGTGGGGGTTGTGGCCCTGGTGGGCATTGTGGTCAACAACGGGATAGTGCTGGTGGATTTTACGAACCAGTTGGTCTCCCGGAAGATGCCGGTTAAGGAAGCCTGCATAGAGGCGGGGAGGAACCGGCTCCAGCCCATCCTGATGACCACCCTGACCACGGTCCTGGGCATGGTACCCATGGCCTTCTTCCCCGGCGAGGGGGCGGAATCCATGCAGCCCATCTGTCTTACCATAGTCGGCGGCCTCCTGTCGGGCGCGTTCATGACCCTCTTTGTCTCGCCTATCCTCTACTCCATTTTTAACAAACGGCGGGAAAAACGGTTCAACGATCCCGAATCCTTGATGAACCAGCTTGAGGAAGTGGACAATATCTACGCCCAACATATAAAGGTAGACTTAATTAAAAAGTGAAGAAAGGGTTGAGAGTTGAGAGTAAAGGCGGCGGGGGGAAGAGAGAGTGGAGTGGGAAGTGAAGAAAGTGTATACTTTGCGGGAAGCGAGAGGGCGGAGAAATCCGCCGATTGGCAGCCATATTATGCGGGGAACCGCCTCTTCCCCCATGTAAGGGAAGACCGGTAATTCCACGATTGGAGAAAGATGGGCCGGCCTGGGCCGGCCCTGCTACTTTTTCCTTATGGGTTCACCTTTTTTGGGGTCCCGCCTTGTTACCGGTGTTCCCAAAACACGCTCAATGTTTCGCGTGCGATTTTTGGGCGGGCCGCTTTTTGATGTTCTGCCCAGGCCATTTTTTCGTTCAAATG
>JAISOR010000173.1 GCA_031275535.1 Treponema sp.
GCCGGTTATTGCAGTTCGTTAAGAAAGGTATGGAGAAATTCCACCGGTTCGGTTTCCCGGTTCAGAATATGGTACAGCCCTATGGATATGGGCATCTTGAGTTTGTACTTTTCCGACAAACTCTTAACGTACTTTGCCGCCACCACCCCCTCGGGCAGGTACCCGATCTCGCCAATCCGCTGGATCAGATCGTCCAGGCTGGCATAGGGTTTCAAGATATTCTTTTCTATTATGTCCCTCCCAAAACGGCGGTTCCTGCCGAAGACGGACCGGCAGGTAACATCCAGATCCCCAACCCCGGAAATTGAGGTGAAGGTCTCCGCATGGGTTGCCCCCATGGCCCGGCCCAGGGTCTGAATCTCGTTAAGGCCCGCGGCCAGAAGCAGGGACTCGGTGCCGTCGCCGAACATATCCTCCACCCCGGAATGGGAAGCGGGGGTTTTTAGGGCGTCCAGCATCCCAAAGGCAATGGCAATAACGTTCTTTGCCGCCGCCGCTACCTGGACACCCCGGGTATCAAAGGAGGAAAACACCAAAAGCCGCTTGCTCTTTAACAGGTCCCGGAAGCGGATGGAATTCTTGGCGCTTTCGCTGGCCGCGATGAGCCCCGTGATCTTCCCCCGGGAGACCTCTTCCGCATGGCTGGGTCCGGCGATGTATACCAGAGACTGGCGGTAAAAGCCCGGCAGGTAATCCTCCAGGGCTTCCAGGATAAGCCGGGGCCCCTTGGCGGTGGGAAGGAAGCCCTTGGTAATAACCGCAATGGCGGTCTCCCCCTCCCGGATGCTGGGAACCGTCAGGATCCGCTTTACCGTATCCAGCAGATAGAGCGAGGGAGCCGCCAGGATCAGGAACTCCTTATCCGCCGCCACCCCGGCAATATCCGTATGGGCCCGCAGATTGTGGGGCAGCTCAACCTCGGGCAGAAACTGCTGATTGATATGCCGCCGGTTGATATCCTCGACGGTGGATTCCTCGTGGCTCCAGAGGGCCACCTCGTGTCCCTTATCGGCGATAACCTTGGCTACCGCGGTTCCCCAGGCGCCGGCCCCCAGGACAGCAATATTTACACTCATACATTATCCTGTACCAGTTTTTCAAATTCCGCAACCCGCCGGGCGATAAGTTCGACCCCGGTTTGCCAAAATTCTTCCCCCTCAATATCGAATCCCGCAGACCGGGCTACTTCCCCGGCGGAGGCCTGTCCGGTAAGACGGAGGATCCCCCGGTAAGCCCCGGCGAATCCGGGGCCTTCCCGCTGCGCCCTGGCATAGAGCCCCAGGGAAAAGAGCAGTCCAAAGGCATAGGGATAATTATAGAAGGCCAGGCCGGGGCTGTAATAATGGCTTTTAACCGCCCACATATAGGGGTGGAGTTTTTCCGGATCAAGCCCCTCCCCGTAGGTCTCCTTCTGGGCCTCCGTCATAAGGGCGCAGAGTTCTTCCGGGGAAAGCTCCGCCCTGTCCCGGCATTCAAAGAGCTTCCTTTCAAAGTAGAAGCGGGAGAGGATATCCACGATCACCTGGCAGCTATCCTTGAGGTTTCCCTCGATAAGCCCCAGCCGATCCATGCCCGCGGCGGGGTTTTTTAAGGCGCCTTCAAAGACAATGGTCTCCGCAAAGATGCTGGCGGTCTCCGCCAGGGTCATGGGATACCGGGATAGGGACCGGGGCAGATCCTTTATCACCTCATGGTGCCAGGCATGGCCCAATTCATGGGCCACGGTGGTAACCGAGTCAAAGGAACCTTCAAAATTGCAGAGGATCCGGGATTCCCCCGCCAGGGGGAAGTCGGTACAGTAGGCGCCGCCCACCTTGCCTTCCCTCCCCTGGGCGTCTATCCATGAGCGGGCAAAGGCCCGGCGGGCAAAGTCCCCCATGGCGGGATCGAAGGCGCTGAACCGGTCCGCGATAAAGCCCGCGGCTTCTTCCCAGGACCAGGCCTGTCCCCGGGGGGCCTCCGCCCCGGCGGCCCGGGGAGCCCCGGCGGGGCCGCCTCCCGGGGGGGCAAAGAGGTCGTAAAACGCGCAGACCTTGATCCCTAAAAGGGCCGCCTTGGCTTTAAGGTAGCGGCGAAACAGGGGGAGGGAGCTTTCCATGGCCGCCATAAGCGCGCCCAGGGCCCCTTCGCTTAACCGGGACTGGAAGAGCGATTTCCGCAGGGCCGATTCCCAACCCCGCCGCCGGTCTACCGTGATGGCCGTTCCCTTTACCCCGTTCAGGCTGGCCGCCAGGGGGATCTCCATGGCCTTCCAGGCCGCAAGCTCCGCCCTATAGGCCCGCTCCCGGATAGCCCGATCCGGGTTATGGGCCAGGTCCCGCAGGCTGGTGATGGTTTTCCGTTCCCCCCCGGGGGGATCCCAAAGGACGGACGCCGTGGAGGAGATGGCCTCCTGAAGCCGTCTCCAGGCCTCGCCCCCGGACCGGGCAAGGTCATTGGCCAGATCTTCCAGGTCCGCCGTCATCTGGAAGGCGGCTTTCTCCAGGGACTCCCGGATAAAGAAGCCATAGGACCGCAGCGCTTCACCGGCCCCGGCCGCGCCGGGTTCAAGCAGGGCCAGGACATCCTCTTTCCGTTCCGCCAGGCGCTGGCGAAACAATACCACCGCCTTCCCCAGGGGCAGGGCCTCCGCCTCCAGGGCGTTGATTTCCGCCAGGGCCCGCCCATCCCGGGTATCGGTGGTATAGACCGCCTCCGCATAGGCGCTCAGGTTTTCCCCAATATCGCCGGCTTCCTCGTATAAACGGATCAGGGAAAGCAGGGCCCCGGCGGAAAGCTCTTTGGGAAGCGGGCTTTCCAGGGCCTTGAGCAGGGCCGCAATTTTTTTCCCTAAAAGCGCCCGGTCCTCCCTGTATTCAGGGGAATCGAAGGAGGGATAAATGGGCCGGAGATCCCAGCGGGGAAGGGGCCTAATACCAGCGGGCATTTTCATCCACCCAATCGAAGATCTCTTCGGGTTTAAAGAACAGGGCCGCTTCCCGCCGGGCGCTGGGGGGGGAATCCGAAGCATGGACAATATTAAGCCTGGTCCGGCAGGCAAAATCCCCCCGGATGGTTCCCGGCTGGGAATCGTGAATGTCCGTGGGCCCCGTTAGGCGCCGGGTGGCGGCAATAGCCTCCTCCCCTTCCAGGATCATGGCAATTACCGGGCCGGAAAGGGTATACTCCACCAGCTTTTGATAAAAATCCTTTCCCAGATGTTCCTCGTAATGGGCCTTAACCATGGCCTCATCCATCCGCAGCATTTTAAGGGCAATAATTTTAAGCCCCTTCCGTTCAAAACGGCTCAACACTTCCCCGGCGATCCGGCGCTGCAGGACTCCGGGTTTCAGCATAACAAAAGTTCTTTCCATAAAAGCAGTTTAATATATTGGGAATATATATGCTATTCCTAGTCAAATTATCTGATTTATTGTATTATTTTCACACTCCCTGAAAACGGCTGGGAAGAAGTCTGTAGAGAGGAGAGCATGAGAAGATCCATAGTCCTTGGGGCCCTATTCCTTTTTTCTCTCGGTCTGCGCATATATGCTATGGATTTTGGCATCCGGCCCCGGGGATTTGTGTCTATCCCCTATGGAAGCTCCGCAGATTTATATATCCCCGGAGGCGGGGGGGATTTGATTTTTGATATTGATATTTCCAGCATATTGACCAATCCCCTCTTATTGGGTTATTCCCTGGCCCCCGAGCTGGGGTATAACTATGTACCCCTGAATGGGGCGGGAAAGGGGATGCACCTCGTCTCCGCGGCCCTGGGGGGAAGCCTCTTCTATTATCCCCTGTCCCGGATGAACCTTCGCATCGGCGGCGCCCTGGGCTTCTACGAGGCTTTCTTTAATCAGAACACCCACTTTAACACCTGGTGGAAGTTCAGCGGGGAAGCGGGGTTCCGGTTCTCACCCTCGTTTATACTGTCCCTGAACGGGGGATACCGGTCTTATAACTATAAGTCCGGGGAGCCCCTGTATAGCGGGATCTTTGCCGGCCTGACCGCCCAGATCCTTATTGAGACCGGTGATTCCGCCAATACGGTGGATGTGGCCCTACAGCAGGATGAGCCGGTCTTTCCCGTGTTTCTGGGGCTCTACCGGGAAAACCCGGCGGGGGTCCTGCGGATAACGAACAACGAATCCGCGGAGATTCGGAACATCTCCGTGAGTTTCCGGGCAGGCAGCTATACGGCCTCCCAATTTCTCTGCGGGGAACTTCCCCGCCTGGGTAAACGCCGGACCGCCGAGATTCCCCTCTATGCGGATTTCTCCCCCCTGGTGCTTAATTTTTCCGAGAACGGCAGAATCCCCGGCGAAATTATTGTCCGGTATGAGCTTTTAGGGAAGGAACAGATCAGCACCCAGCCGGTGGTGGTATCGGTATTCAACCGGAACAGTTTCCGTTGGACCGACGCCGCCGCTTTGGCGGTTTTTATCTCCCCCACCGCGCCGGAGGTATTGGATTATACCAAATACATCGTCGGGCTTATCCGAAACAGGCTGCGGACCGGGCTCAATCAGAACATGCAGTTTGCCATAGCCCTCTTTGAAGGGCTCCGCACCGGGGGGCTTAGTTATTCCGGTGATCAGGAAACTTCCTATGTCAACTATCATCAGGATCCCGCCGGGGTGGATTATGTCCAGTTTCCCTTCCAGACCCTGGCGTACCGGTCCGGGGATCTGGATGATCTGGGGCTTCTCTATGCGGCGGTCCTGGAGGCGGCGGATATAAAAACGGCCCTTATCCCCCTGGAGGACGATTTTGTGGTGGCCTTCTCCCTGGGAATCGGCGAATCCGGGGCCGGGGATCTTTTCAATTCCCTGGATAATCTGCTTATTATTGAGGATGAAGTCTGGATGGCCGTTTCCCTGGCGGCCTTTAGGGAGGGCTTTACCAACGCCTGGTATAACGCCATAAACAATCTTAATTATGCCTTTAACTCCGGCGGCATGCCGGAATTTATTGTCCTTAGGGACGCCTGGGCCAGCTATCCCCCGGCGGCCATTAAGGCCCAGGAAGCCCAATTCGATAAACCGGTGGAAGACACGGTCCTTAGGGTCGTGGAAACCAACATGATGCGGTATATTTCCACCGAATTCACTCCCAAGATTACCGCAGTTTTTGACCGGATCAGGACCGGGGGGGGGACCCCGGCCTTGTATAACCAACTGGGATTACTCTATGTCCGGGCCGGAATGTATGCCGAGGCTAAGACCCAATACCAGCGCTCGGCGGACATGAACTCCCTGGCGGCCATGGTTAACCTGGGCAACCTGGCCCTGCTGGAAAACGATTTCGACACCGCTGAAACATGGTACCGCCGGGTCTTACAGATTGACCGGGAAAACCGGGCCGCGCTAAACGGTTTAAACCGGATCGCCGCAGACCAGATCGACCGGTAAGGGGCTTCACCGGGCGCCGGTGAACCTGTGCACTAAGGATGGTTTTATGATTATCCGCAGGTGGAAAAAAACGTCTCCTTTCCCCCAAAAACCGGGCCCGAAATTTGCCGGAAAATCCGGCGGAAGGGGCGGTTCAAGAAACCCTCCCCATTTCCACATCGGCATACCCCTGCTGGGCCTTCTCTTGTTTGCCCCCCTGCCAAAGCTTTCCTCCGAAGTGGAAGTCCTGTTCCGGCCCTATCCGGGGGTGTATATTCCCCTGGAAAGCGGATCCTACTCCGCGGGATTCGGCGCGGCCGCGGCTTTAGATCTGCGATTTTCCCCCGCCCTGGGCCTGTCCGCCCAGGGGGAATTCATCAATATGCGTACCCAGGCGGGAAGCTCCATAGTGGTCCTCGACGGCAGCCTGGGTCCCACCATAGTATGGCGGCCCATAAGCCGGTTCAGCCTGACGGCGGATATTACCGGCGGGGTGTATTCGGCCCAGTGGAACGACAAAAGCATCAGCGGCATTTCCGCCGGGGGGCGGCTCTCCGCGGCCCTGCATATATCCCCCTATTTAACGATCATGGCTTACGGGGGGTATAAGCATTTTGCCTATACGCCGGAACCCTTTATGAACAGCATATCCGCCGGAGCCGGCGTATCGATCAACCTTTCGGAGATTATAAGCAAGAAAACCCGGATTAGGGCGGAAACGGTCCGCAGGGGAATGATCTTTCCGGTCTCCTATGCCTGGTATAACGACAATCCCTTTGGATCGGTCAGGATCACCAACCTTGAGGCCCATGATATCAGCATGGTAAATACCTATTTTTACCTGGAACAGTACATGGCCCAGCCCAAGCTCTGCGATACCCATACGATCCTGAAACCCGGAGAATCCATCGAGGTTCCCCTGATGGCCTTTTTCAACGAGTCCATCCTGGAGCTGACCGAAAATATTACCGCCAACGCCCAGTTGATTGTGGAATACCGCAGCCTGGGCAGCCCCAGACGGACGGAGATCCCCCTGGATATCCCTATTTATCACCGGAACGCCATGACCTGGGATGACGACCGGCGGGCCGCTTCCTTTGTCTCCCCCCGGGACCCGGCGGCGCTTTGGTTTTCCCGCTATGTCTCCGCCATAACATCCAACCGGATGCGTCCCGGGGTAAACCGGAACATACAGTACGCCATAGGTCTTTTTGAGGCCCTGAACATCTACGGTATTAATTACGTGATAGATCCCTCCAGTTCATACGTGGAACTCTCCGGTTCCTCCGGCAGCCTGGACAGTTTGAACTATCCCTATCAGACCCTGATCTACCGGGGGGGAGACTGCGACGATCTTTCCATCCTCTTTAGCTCCCTGCTGGAAGCGGTGGGAATTCAAACCGCCTTTGTTACCATTCCCGGCCACATTTACATGGCCTTTGATTCGGGGATGGGCGAAGAAGAGGCCCGGAAGAACTTTTACGCCCCCGAGGAGCTTGTCTTTTATGAGGGCCGGGCCTGGGTTCCCCTGGAGATAACCATCCCCAAGGAGGGGTTTTACCGGGCCTGGCGGATAGGCGCCAAGGAGTGGCGTGACGCCGACCGCCGGGGGGAAGCGGTGATTCTTCCCATGGAAGATTCCTGGCGGCTCTATCCTCCGGTAAGTGTTTCCGGCGCGGCCTCCCGTTTTAGCCTTCCCGCGGAGACCGTGGCCGCCGCGGCCTTTGACCGGTCGGTGGATACCTTTATCAGCTATGAGATCCGTCCCCGGATTCAGGAATATGAAACCCGGCTTGCCCGGGGGGAAGACCCGGAGGTCCGGAATGATCTGGGGATCCTCTACGGCCGCTACGGGATGATCGCCCAGGCCCAGGCCCAGTTTATCCGCTGTACCGAATTGGAGTACATCCACGGCTGGGTAAACATGGGGCATATTGCCTTTATGGAACAACGTTTTAGGGATGCCCTGTGGTATTATCAGCGGGCCCTGGCTTTGGACCCCGATAACAACCTGGCCATCCTTGGACTGGCCCGCTGTTATTACGAATTAAATGACTTTTCCGCTTCCGATACCTATTACGGGGACCTCCGCCGCAGGGACCGGAACCTTGCGGGCCAATACGCCTATTTGGCCTCCTTTTTTGAAAACCAGGGCCGGGCCTATTCCCTGTCGGATCGGCTGAATACCACCACCTGGAGCCGTCCGGGCCCGGCGGAATCCCCGGCCCCGGTTCCGGCCCCCGCTGTCCCGCAGCCCGAACCCGAACCGGAGCCTCCCCCCCTGCCCGTCCTGCCGGCGGCTCCCCCTCCGGAACTTCCTACTCTTCCCCTGCCGGGACCCTCCGCCCCGGCGGAGCCGGTCCCGGCTGTTCCGCCCCCGGCTGTTCCGCCCCCGGCCCCGGCCAGGACGGAGGAGGAAGAGCAGACCACCGGGACCCCCCCGGACCCGGCGGGAGCATCCCCGGCCGGGCCCGATCCCGAGGCTCCCGCCCCGGCGGAACCGGCCGCCGGAGAGGAACCCGGCGGATTAAGCGCCATGCTTTCCATAGGCG